>QHZX01000516.1 GCA_003224835.1 Acidobacteriota bacterium
TAGGATTTGCTATACTCTCGGCGCACTTGCGGGCCCGGTAAAAAACACCTACTAAATGCGGGAATATTCGCCCCGGTTCGCAATTACAGAAAGGGGGGCCCGTGAAAAATATTTTCGTTGGGAACCTCAGCTTCAATACTTCTGAGGATGAGCTGCGCAAGCTCTTCGAGCCGTTTGGAACGGTGGACCGGGTGAGCATTCTCACTGACCGCGAGACCGGACGTTCGAGGGGATTTGGTTTCGTAGAGATGTCAAACGCCGGAGAAGGGGACAAGGCGATTGCCGGATTGAATGGGACACAGATCGGCGGACGCACTATTAATGTGAATGAAGCTCGCCCGAAAGCCGAGCGTGCCAGCGGCGGCGGCCGCGAAGGCGGCGGAAGACGTTAGGCTGATTCATTCGCGTTGTTTGCTGATCGATTCGCGCTGTGTTGTGGCTGCTAATCCGAACTGCAAAAACTGCCAGCACGTTCCTCTACAAACATCTTCAGGGTATTTCTGCGTTTATCGGCAGCTTTTTTGTGTCTTCCGCGCAGTCCTCCGCCCGCAAATTGATGGTACGCTACATCGCCATGTACACTTGAAATACGCGCCCGTAGCTCAGCTGGATAGAGCGGCAGCCTCCGGAGCTGTAGGTCGGGAGTTCGAATCTCTCCGGGCGCGCCAGCTTCTCCCCGTCCGCTTTGCCGCCTCGCACACTACGGACTTGACGCCTACTCACGGCGTAGCCGAGCATACTTGCCCAGTAATCCAATGCAACGACCCATGGATATCCAAACCGAACGTCTGGTTCTGCGCGTAAGTTTGCCGGATGAGATCGAATGGTTATTGGCGGGGGAGTCGCGCCGGTTGGAATTGGCGAACGGATTTAAATACCCGCCCGATGATCCGAACCTCGGGATCGACCTGGAATGGCATCTCCGAGAGTTGCGCGCCGACCCTACGCAGCTCCCGTGGAGAATCCGCCTCATCGTTGAGCATTCATCAAATACGGTCATCGGTTCCATCAACCTGAAAGGCCCTCCGGATGCCGAAGGCGACGTGGAGATTGGGTGGGGCCTGAACGAGGGTTATCGAGGGCAAGGATACGCGACGGAGGCAGCGGCAGCCGCAATGTCGCACGGCGTCTCGGGCTTACTCGGACCGCGAGTACCCGCCGAAACCTCCCGCTTTGGAAAATGGAAACACCCGCCGGTATCACGCGCAATTGACTCCCGCTTGCTTCGTTGCCAAAATTCTGAAATCGTCTCTCCGGGCGCGCCATTCCTTCGGGCTAACGAATTCCACTTTCAATCTCAGGAATTGCCTCCACAGGTTGAGGCTCATTTCCATTCTGTTCGGCGCTCGATTCCGCAGGAGTTTCGCTTGTGTCCCCTTCTCCTGGCGCAAGAAATAAATTGCTCTCCAGCCCATGTTGTTTGGTGTAGAGCTCGTAGTATCGACCGCCCGCGGCGTAGAGTTGTTCGTGGGTGCCCCGCTCGACGATTCGGCCTTGTTCGATCACCAGAATCTGATCGGCGCGCCGGATAGTGGACAAACGGTGCGCTATAACAAATGTTGTACGACCCTTCATTAAATAAGACAAGCCTTCCTGAATCATCTGCTCGGATTCCGAGTCAAGGCTGGAGGTGGCTTCGTCGAGGATCAGGATGCGCGGCTCGGCAAGAATTGCCCGGGCAATCGAGATGCGCTGGCGTTGGCCGCCGGAGAGTTTGACGCCGCGTTCGCCCACGATGGTGTCATATTTGTCAGCGAAACTCTCGGCGAACTCATCTACCCTGGCGATCCGGCAGGCGCGCAGGACGTCTTCATCTGTCGCATCCGGCCGGGAGAAAGCCACATTTTCACGAATGCTTCCGTCGAACAAAAATGACTCCTGCAACACCACGCCTAGCTGGGTGCGATAAGAATTAAGCCGCACTTTGCTCAGGTCAAAGCCATCCACCAGGACTGAACCTTTGCTCGGAACATAAAAAGCAGAAATAAGACCGATGGTGGTCGACTTACCTGACCCAACTGAAACTCACATTTTGAAAATCAATATTGCCTTCGATTGGCGGAAGCGTAATGGTGCGCTTCGGGTCACGGTCCTCCGCTGGCTGGCTGAGAATTTCATGGGAACGTTCGAGTCCGGCAAGGGCTTCGGTCAACTGCGTACCGATTTGTACGATCTGCATTACCGGCGCGATCAGAAACCCCATAAACATCGTGTATGTGAAAAACTCGCCGATGGTCAGCGATCCCGCTAGAATCTGCCGCGCCCCTACATACATAATGACCGCGCCTACCACACCGAGCAGCACGCTCGCGGAAAGGCCCATGACCGAGGTTGCGGTCAAACTCCGCAGCACGTTGTTGAGCAGTCGCATTACGCCACCCGCAAACACTTTCTCTTCACGCTCTTCGGCGTGATATCCCTTGACCACGCGAATGCCGCCGAGAGATTCGGCCAGGCGCCCGGTGACCTCAGCATTAATCTTGCCGCGCTCGCGAAAAATAGGGCGAATTGTCTGAAATGCCTTCTTCAGAGCTAAAGCGAATAGCGCGAGAAAACCAAACGCCAGCACGGTCATCAGCGCGCTGATCCGAAACAACACAACCAGCGCGATGCTCGCGGTGAGGAGCCCGCCTACAAGGTCGACCAGGCCGGTGCCGATCAGGTTCCGCACGCCTTCGACGTCGCTCATGATGCGCGAGACCAGAACTCCGCTCTTGGTGGAATCGTGGAACGCAACCGGCAACCGCTCGACGTGTGATTGAACTCTTTGGCGAAGCTCCGTGATCAGGCGTTGCGCGGCCTTCGAGAGTAATTGTGTCAGCGAAAATGATGTAATGCCTTGAACGACTGTGGCGGCGAGCACTCCAAGAACTAACGGCTTAAGAAGCTGGAGATGATGTTTGATGATTACGCTGTCGATCAAGTAACGCGTGGAATAAGGCAGAACCAAAGATGAGACGCGGTTGATCGCCATCAACACGAAACCGAGCGCGAGCAGAGCGCGGCGCGGACGGATAAGTTCCCATACCAGCGGCATGACAGCACTGATATTGGGCCGGGCAGATCCTTTGGCCGTGAGTTTAGGATCAGACGACATCAATTGTTATTAGATAATACCCGGGGTGATTTGGGCGCATTTTGGTATGGGGAGCCGTGCCATCCCGAACTCGTTCTCTCTCAGTGTTCTCGGCGAAATCTCTGCGGTCTCTGCGGTTAAAATCTTTTCCCTTTACAATCATCTGCAAAATGAACCTTTCGGAAATCAATCGTGTGCTGGGCACGCGGCTGGAGAATGGCTCTCCGGAGACGGAAATCAACGGGATCGCCGGAATCGAAGCCGCCGGGCCGGGACAACTTACCTTTATCGCTAATCCGAAATATGCAGCTGCCGCCCGAACCACAAAGGCCTCTGCGGTAATCGTCGCCGAAGACTTCCCTGCCCTAAACACCGCAATGCTGCGCAGCAAAAATCCTTATTTCGATTTCGCTCGCGCGCTGGAACTCTTTTATAAGCCGCCTCAGTATGCTCCCGGAGTCCATCCCACGGCAGTTGTACATCCTTCTGCAAAGGTCGGAGCCGGAGCGCATATCGGGCCTTACGTCGTGGTTGGCGAAGATGTCGAAATCGGCAAGAATGCAGTCCTGCTAGCGCATGTCGTCATTTATCGCGGGGCAAAGATCGCCGATAACTTTCTGGCGCACGGCTTTGCCAAGGACAGCAAAGGTCATTGGCACAAGATCGTGCAATCCGGCCCAACCGTGATTGAAGACGATGTCGAAATCCAATCCAATGCCTGTGTCGATCGTGCCAGCGTCGGCGAAACGCGCATTGCACGAGGTGCGAAGATCGACAACCTGGTGCAGGTTGGACATGGCTCCCGAGTGGGCGAAGATACGTTGCTCTGCGCCCAAGCTGGGCTCGCCGGATCCACTGATGTCGGTAACAACGTAATTTTAGCTGGACAGGTCGGCGTCGCCGGACATTGCAAAATCGGAAATGGCGCTATCGCAACTGCACAAAGCGGCATTCCGAACGATGTCCCGGCTGGCGCGGTGGTCAGCGGTTATCCCGCGATCGATAACAAATTATGGTTGCGATGTGTTGCGGTATTCAACCGTCTGCCGGAGATAACGCGAGCGCTGCGAAAGAAAGACGAGTAATGTGATGCTTAAGCCGCGGCGCTATGCCGTAGCTTTATCCGTGAGTGGCAACGTCGTACCGCCGCTTGCCGCATCAAGTTCCAACTGCTCCTGGCCGCTGAGCGCGCTCACCCGTCCTCGGTAGGTTTTCAGGTGAGTCGAAGCTTTGTCGAACGCCTCTTGCGCCTTCCCCAGACTCTTGCCAACGTTCTCGAATTGATTTTGGAAGTGGTCGAAAGATTTCTGTGCTTTCGCCAGCTCCTGGCGGCTCTTTTCAAAGCGGCTGGCGACCTCGTACCACTTGTGGACGAGTGAGATGGTCTGCAAAGTCATCAACAAAGTATTCGGTGATGCCGGAAAGACGTGCTGCTGGTTGAGCCAATCGGCCAAATCGCGATTGCGCACCGCCTCCATATATAAGGTCTCGCTCGGCAGATACATCAGCGCAATTTCAGTTGTGCCATGCTCGGGCTGGATATACGCCTTAATGCGTTTGGCTTCAGCTTTCATGACGCGCACGAACTCGATACGGGCTTCGTCGAGCTGGGCTTCTGTGCTCTCTTCAAAAAACGCCAGCACCTGCTCACGCGGAAACTTCGCGTCGATAGGGAGCCGCCGATCAGGGAAATTGATCATCGCATCCACACGACCGCCACCATTCACCGAGCATTGCATTTCAAACATGTTGGCGGGTAGAAAATCGGAGAGCAATCGCTCCAGGCTGGCTTCCCCGAATGTTCCACGCAAGTGGGGCAACTTCAGCAAATTATTCAGGTCATTGATCGAGTGGCCGATCGCGCCAACTTCGCGCAATTGTTCCTCGGCTGCGCGCAGGTGTTGCTGCACCTTTTCAAACTGGGCAAAACCTTCTTTAATGTTCTGGTCGAGCTTCGATTGGACCTGCTCGGTAATGGCCATCA
>QHZX01000517.1 GCA_003224835.1 Acidobacteriota bacterium
TTCGAGATTATGCCGATGCCTCCGGCTGACCGTTCACCGCTTACCCCATGGCCGCTGTGGCCGATGCAATTGCGCGTGGAAGGCGCACACGAAGAAGGCGGTGTTCGCGAGTGGAGTGTCGCGACCACCAAGTTGACCGGCGACGCGGATGGAAACGTAAAACAATTGCATGGAATCAAAGTTGGCCCTCCCCCAAAATTTGAGCCAATTGCCGGCAGCGAGTTCATCATGGACGCCGATCTGGTTCTGCTCGCCATGGGATTCACCGGCCCCGTACGTAACGGCATGATTGCTCAGTTAGCAGTGAAGCTTGACCCTCGTGGCAATGTCGAAACTGGAGGGGATTACATGACGTCGGTTGCAGGCGTCTTTGCATCTGGAGATATGCGACGTGGACAATCGCTCGTTGTGTGGGCGATCGCCGAAGGGCGAAAAGCCGCGGCCTCGATCGACCTCTATTTGAATAAACAGTCTGCTAAGCCTGTAGCGAAGCCGAAGATCCGGCGCGATCTGGTCTCCGCCTGAGAATCAAATATTGCGCCGCTACTTTGAGCGCATTGACGTATGAGACTAAAATTCCTTTCTCTGCGATCTCCGCGCTGTCTCTGCGAACTCTGCGGTTAAAGGCTTTTTACTCCAGCCTGCAGAGTAAGTCTGCGGCGGGATAGAAAACTGTGACAATGTCCAAACCGATCCTGATGCCAACCAAGCCAATCAGAGCCATGCAGCCGGCGGTCACGCTTGCCGAAATTCAGACGGCTATGGGACGCGTCCGGGACTCGATCTATCTCTCGCCATGTGCTCGCTCGGAGAACTTTTCGCAGCTCACCGGAAATTCGGTCTATCTGAAGCTAGATAATCTGCAGCGCACAGGCGCCTTCAAGGAACGTGGCGCACTAAACAAGCTTCTCACGCTGACAGCAGACGAGCGCTCGCGTGGAGTCATCGCTGCCTCCGCGGGAAACCATGCACAGGGCGTCGCATATCACGCAGGTAAACACGGCATCCGTGCGCAGATTTGCATGCCGCTCACGACGCCCCTCATTAAGGTTTCAGCCACCAAAAGTTACGGCGCGGAAGTCATTCTGCATGGCGCGAATTACGATGAGGCCTGCGAAGAAGCCGTACGCCGGAGCCAGCAGTTCGGCATGACGTTCGTCCATCCTTTCGACGACGAAGTAGTTATTGATAGCCGGCGTAGCTTGCGCGATCAAAGAAACTAATCCCAATGTGCGGGTAATAGGCGTTCAACCCGCGCGTTTACCTTCAATGAAAGTCGCCATTGCCGAAGGTCATCCGGTCACGCTTAGCCCGGCAGCTACCATCGCGGATGGAATTGCCGTTCGACGCGCCGGCGAAAAAACTTTACCGCTGGTTCAGAAATATGTAGATGACATCGTAACCGTGGACGAGGAAGAAATCGCCAATGCAATATTGCTTTTGCTCGAGCGGGAAAAAACATTGGCCGAAGGCGCCGGAGCGGCCGCGATCGCAGCTCTTATTAATCGCAAGACGCCGCTCAGCGGCAAAAAAGTCGCAGTGCTCGTCTGCGGCGGGAATATCGATGTAAGCCTACTCTCGCGAATCATGGAGCGCGGCTTGGTAAAAGACGGGCGTCTGGTCCGGTTGCGAGTGCATTTGCCGGATTACCCAGGTGCCCTTCACCGCTTGACCGGAATTCTGGCGCAGCACCGCGCTAACATTGTCGAGACCTCGTACGATCGTGCGTACTATGGTGTGAATCTTGGCGACACTGCAATCGACATCACCATGGAAACGCGTGGTCCCGACCACATAGCCGAATTACTTTCCGCTTTGAGCGCCAGCGGATACACGCATGAGCGGATTCTCTAACCCTCCCGTCATCGAAGCGCACAAAGGTCCCCGGGTCAGTTGCGGAACACACAGGTGCAGAGGGACATCCGTTCGTAACTGGCAGTTTCGCATCGCTGCGCTATATTGATTCTTGTCGGTGAATCTTCCATCTAAAAGCTTGGTTTTACTGGTCACGGCCGCAGCGTTGCTCAGCGGCTGCGGTCGAAGCCGCCACCGCGTGCTTGAGATTGACTATGTCTCCGCGCCGCAAGTCACCCTTCGTGACCAACTCTCACAGGTCTATAACAAGGTAGGAACTGCAAAGAATGGTGACCGCGTGGAAGTACTCGACCGTGAAAAGCGCTTTTGCAAAGTGCGGAACGCGGCTGGGCAGGAGGGTTGGGTCGAGCAACGATATCTCGTCAGCCGAGAAGTCTTCGACGGCTTCCAAAAAATGCAACAGCAGCAGAAAGACTCACCGGTGGACGGTATCGCCACGACGCGGAACGATACCAATTTGCACCTGGAGCCTGGCCGCGACACCGAACACCTTTATCAGTTGCCGCAAGGGGCAAAAATTTCAGTGTTGAAGCGCGCGACCGTAGAGAAAAATCTTCCGGGGGCTCAGGTCCAGATCCCAGCCGGCGCGAAGCAACTCAAGCCCATGGAAGATTGGTGGCTGGCCCGCGATCAAGAAGGCCATGTCGGCTGGGTGCTCGGCCGAATGATCGATCTTGATGTCCCGCTGGAGGTTGCGCAATACGCGGAGGGCCAACGTATTGTCGGATGCTTTGTGCTCAATGAGGTCAGCGATGGCGATAAGAAAGTGCCGCAATATCTGATGGTCCTGACCGAAGCCAAAGACGGCCAGCCTTTCGATTTTAACCAAGCCCGCGTTTTCACCTGGAACGTCAAGCGCCACCGGTACGAGACTGCCTACCGTGAGCGCAACCTAAACGGGATATTGCCAGTGACAGTCTCGCACGAAGGTTTTGGCAAAGAAGGCGATCTGCCGAGCTTCGTGCTGCGCATTAAAGACGCCAGCGGGAATGAGCAAACAGCCTACTCTTTAACTAACTCCGGGTAGTCGGCGCAGCTCCCATACAGTAATCCATATAATCTACCCATCTATATCTCGTTTTCAGTAGGATTTCCTACCCGCCGTCATTGGCTCGAACAATGTAACTATCTAGTGACCAATAATTTACAGTTGTCTTTCAATTGGAGCAAAGGTTGCAATTTACGTGGGACGTTTCCTAGGTGTGTGCCGCCACCGCTCTCAGATGGTTGAAGTCAGGAGAAACCGCATGAACCGCATCTCCGCTGCGAAATTGATATCCTTCTATGTTCTGCTTCCCCTAGCAATGTTGATATTTGCTGCCTCCATTCTTGCCCAAGAGACGACCGCTGGCCTCCAAGGCACGGTAAAGGACAGCTCGGGTGCCGTAATAAAGAGTGCTCAAGTAACCGTCATGGCCGACAGACTATTAGGTCAAAAGTCAGCCAAGACAGATGGCAACGGCTATTATCGTTTCGCCAATCTGCCCCCAGGTACTTATACGATCACGGTAGCCGCGGAAGGATTTTCGACTGCTAAAAATCAAGGCATACTTCTTGAGGTCGGGCATCTTCCAACGATGGATTTTTCGCTTGAGGTGGGCAAGACGTCCACGGTAGTCGAAGTCAGCGGTGCGGCTCCATTGATTGATTCAACTACGAACACCAATCAGACGAACCTCACTGAGGACATAATCCAGAATGCTCCTCATGGTTATTCGTTCCAGTCTATGATCCAGTTCGCCCCGATGGCTCGCAGCGAACCTCTTGCGGGCAGCCAGTTGATCGGCGGCGCCACCGGCGGCGGGGCGTTGCCTGGCAGCAGTGGCAACGGAGGGGCGGTGGGCTATTCTATCGGCGGCGCTGCGGATTCAGAGACCAGCTATCTCGTCGACGGAATCGATACTGAAAACATATCGGGCGGCTATTCGAACGCCAACGTCCCCTTCGAATTTATTCAAGAAGTTCAGATTAAGACGTCCGGCATTGAAGCGCAGTACGGTGGTGCTTTGGGCGGCGTCGTCAATGTGATATCCAAGA
>QHZX01000173.1 GCA_003224835.1 Acidobacteriota bacterium
TCGGCAATCCGAAGCCAGCACACCAGTCACCGACCAATTGGATCAACCCTGATGCATTCACGCAGCCAGGGGACTTCGACAATGGCGATTACAAGTTAGGTGACATGCCTTCCCGCATGACGCAACTACGCGAGGGGGCAACCAAGAACGTTGATTTCTCGGTTGCAAAGGGCATCGACATTACAGAGCGTTTCAAAGCGCAGTTCCGCGCCGAATTCCTGAACGCTTTCAACCATCCGACTTACGGCGGCGTATTTTATGGCGGGTGGGGCAGCAATATAGATCTTTGCATTGATTGCGGCGCCTTGGGATCGGTATACGGTACGCGCAACGATCCACGCAACATCCAACTCAGTTTGAAGCTTATGTTCTAATATTGGGCCGATGACTCCAGTACGATTTGGATGGTTCGCATGCATTCTCACAATTACCGCGCTCTTGCCGGCTTATTCGCAGAGCGCGGGGCAACAACAAACCCAGGATTGGGCGGCGTATGGTGGGGACCAAGCAAAAACTCACTATTCAACGCTCGCCCAGATCAACAAATCCAACGTAAAGCGACTTGAAGTCGCGTGGTCATTTGACACCGAAGAGACCGGCGGACTCCAGAGCAGCCCCATCGAAGTCGCTGGGGTTCTTTACGGCATTTCACCAACACAGAAAATCTTCGCCCTCCACGCCGCGACCGGCAAACTGAAATGGAAATTCGATTCCGGAATTGTTGGCACGCAGCCGGATCGCGGCCTATCCTATTGGGCCAGCCCCGATAATAAAGACCGCCGCATCATTGTCGGCGTGATGAATTTCGTTTACGCCCTCGACGCTGATACGGGCCGGCCGATTCCAAGCTTCGGCGATCACGGCCGCGTCGATCTGCGCGAGGGTCTGGGCCGCGATGTCGCCACCGGCTTCATTGCTCTGACCAGCCCAGCGGTCATCTACAAAGATCTCTTTATCGTTGGCGGACGCCTTCCCGAAACCCTTCCTGCTCTTCCCGGTGATATCCGCGCTTATGATGCCCGAACCGGAAAACAGCGCTGGAGCTTTCACACCATTCCGCATCCTGGCGAGTTTGGTTATGACACCTGGCCGAAGGAAGCCTGGCAAAAAAGCGGTGGCGCAAATAATTGGACAGGGATGACGGTCGATCAGAAGACCGGGATCCTGTATGTGCCTACCGGTTCTGCGACTTTTGATTTTTACGGCGGTGACCGGCTTGGCGATAATTTATTTGCCGACTGCGAGCTCGCGCTGAATGCAGAAACCGGTGAGCGCATCTGGCACTTCCAGGGCGTCCATCACGACATCTGGGACCGCGACTTTCCATCGCCTCCCGCCCTGGTTACCGTGACACACGAAGGCACACGCGTCGATGCGGTCGTGCAGACAACCAAGCAAGGCTTCGTTTACGTGTTTGATCGGGCGACCGGCAAGCCGCTGTTTCCCGTCGAATCTCACAAATATCCGCCCAGTGATTTACCCGGAGAAGTTGCCGCCGCCGAGCAGCCGCTTCCCACAAAACCGGCGCCCTACGCCCGCCAGCGTTTGACTGAAGACATGCTCACCAACCGTACCCCTGAGGCGCACCAGTGGGCACTCGAACAATTTCGAACCTTTCGCAGCGAGGGACAATTTGTTCCGCTCAGCACGAAGCAAAACCTAATCATCTTTCCGGGTTTCGATGGCGGCGCGGAATGGGGTGGTCCGGCGTTTGATCCAGAGTCAGGAATCCTCTACGTCAATTCCAATGAAATGGCTTGGGCAGTCGAACTCGCCCAAAACAAAGCCGACCCTCAGAGCGGCAAAGGCATTTATCAAAGTCAATGCACTATTTGCCATCGCGATGACATGAAAGGTTCGCCGCCGCTGTTCCCATCGCTCCTGGGCGTGCATGATCGCATGACTCAGGATCAGATCAAGGAAAGAATTCAAAAGGGCAAAGGTAGGATGCCCGGTTTCCCGAATCTCACGCCGGATGAAGTCAATGCCTTAGTTTTGTTTGTAAGTGAGGGAGAGAACAAAGAGATCTCGGGCCAACCTGTCCAGCCGCAGATGGGGTACCGTTTTTCCGGATACACCAGATTTCTCGAATCAGAACGCTATCCGGCGATCGCCCCACCGTGGGGCACGCTGAACGCAATCAATCTCAACACCGGCGAGTACGCATGGAAGATTCCATTCGGTGAATATCCCGAGCTGGCCGGTCAGGGGATCAAGAATACGGGCAGCGAAAACTACGGCGGACCGATCGTGACAGCAGGCGGACTACTGTTTATCGGCGCGACCAACTATGACAAAAAGTTTCGTGTCTTCGATAAATCTACCGGAGAATTATTGTGGGAAACCACACTTCCCTTCTCTGGTAATGCAACGCCCATCACCTACCAAGTTAATGGAAAGCAATATGTGGTAATTGCCGCTGGTGGTGGCAAAGATGTGAAATCACCCTCTGGCGGCGTTTACGTAGCTTTTGCGCTGAAGGGCTCTGAATGAATCGTCGAGAATTTTCCAAAGTACTTGCGGGGTCTGCCTCTCTTCTTTTGCCGCGGACTGGTTTCGCTGCTTCCCCGGCGCGGATTGAACCCGCAACCCATCCCACGCCTGCGCTGCGCCAATTTGAAAAGCTTCAATTCGGCGTCTCGTTCCACTTCAGCATGAACACGTTCACCGGCAATGATTACGAGACGGGTGGCGTGCCGGCGAGCACTTACAATCCTACGAATCTCGATGTGCGCCAGTGGATTCGCGTGGCCCGCGATTTGGGCGCCAAATATGCAGTCTTGACCGCGAAGCACATGTCAGGATTCTGCTTGTGGGACGCTGCCAATTACGACTACGACGTTGCCGCCAGCCCAAACAAGACCGACGTAGTCGCAGCATTTGTGGCCGCTTGCAAGGAATTCGGGTTGAAGCATGGTTTTTATTACTGCATTCTCGATCCTCACAATGAGGGCAAGTTCGACTGGGACATACCAGTACAGGAGGGCTACTACAAGCTCATCAAGCAGCAACTGACTGAGCTGCATAGCAAATATCCGAACACCTTTTATCAGTTGCTCGACATCACCTGGAAGGTTTCAAACGAGCAGCGATGGGAACTGTACGAGCTCATCAAGAAATACAGCCCGCATGGAATCGTGGTGATGAATCAGGCTTACTACCAGAGCAAGCGAAACCTGGGACGCATTTGCGAGCCGAAGAGCTGGCCGACCGACGTGATCAATCTTGAAGATGCGGTGCCGCCTCCCGAAGGTCATGATCCGCACGTGAAGTTCGACGACAAAACTTACTACATGCCACTTGAAGCGTGGATACCCACCGGGCCTCCATTTAAGCCCCTGCCTCCGATGAACAGTTGGTTCTGGCGTCCGGGATTCACTACCCAAAGTGCCGAGAAAATAGCGTCGTACTATTCAGATTGTCGCAATCGCCATTCGAACCTGTTGCTGAATCTATCTCCTGACACCAGCGGGCGTCTTCCCGATGAGATGGTCAGCACGCTGAGCCAAGCCGCTCGTATAATCAAGCAAAAATCTTAATCCTGTGAAAACCATCAAAGGTCCGGCAATTTTTCTCGCGCAGTTCGCGGGCGACAACCCGCCATTCAACAACCTGAAAGATATTTCCCGCTGGGCCGCGTCGCTTGGCTACAAAGGTGTGCAGATCCCAACCTGGGACAGCCGCCTTTTCGATCTCAAGCGTGCCGCCGAGAGCAAAACCTATTGCGACGAAATACGCGGAACCCTAGCAGCGAGCAAGGTCGAATTGACCGAACTCTCAACCCATCTTCAAGGACAGCTCGTTGCGGTGCATCCCGCCTACGATGAGGCATTCGACGGATTCGCGCCCGCTTCTGTTCACGGCAATCCTTCCGCCCGTCAGGCCTGGGGTGTCGAACAACTACGTTTCGCAGCGAAGGCCTCGGCAAATCTTGGGCTCAACGCACACGTCACATTTTCCGGAGCATTGGCTTGGCCTTATTTGTATCCCTGGCCACAGCGGCCGCCTGGACTTGTCGATACTGCCTTCGACGAACTCGCTAAGCGCTGGCGTCCGATTCTCGATGAGTTCGACAAAGCCGGTATCGATCTATGTTTCGAGATTCATCCCGGCGAAGATCTTCATGACGGCATCACGTTTGAAATGTTTCTTGATCGCCTCGGCGGGCACAAGCGCTGCAACATTCTCTACGACCCAAGCCACTTCGTTTTGCAGCAACTCGATTACCTGGAATACATAGATATCTATCACTCCCGAATAAAGATGTTCCACGTAAAGGACGCGGAGTTTCGGCCAAGCGGTCGCCAAGGCGTTTACGGCGGATACCAGCCCTGGATGTCGCGCGCCGGCCGATTTCGATCGCTCGGCGATGGCCAGGTTGATTTCGCCGCAATTTTTTCTAAGCTTGCGCAGTACGACTTTGAAGGCTGGGCTGTCGTAGAGTGGGAATGCTGCTTGAAGGATAGCGAGCAAGGGGCACGCGAAAGTGCACCGTTCGTCGCTCGGCACATTATCAAAACGGCAGAGCGCGCATTCGACGACTTTGCAAAATCAGGTGCCGATGTCGAGGCAAATCGTAGGATGCTTGGTTTAACTAAATCGAAAGGTCACGACTGATGCCGATTGAAGGCTCGACCCAGAAACAAAATCGCCGCTTGAGGCTTGGCATGGTAGGCGGCGGTCCCGGGGCCTTCATCGGTGCCGTGCATCGCCTGGCCTCTCGTATGGACGACCATTACGAGCTCGTGGCCGCGGCCTTGAGCTCTGATCCGCAGCGAGGCATCTCCGCCGCCAAAGATCTGCGCATTCCGCGCGCCTATGGCAGCTTTGAGGAGATGGCGAAAGCTGAGTCAAAGCGGCCGGATGGAATCGAAGCCGTCTCCATCGTCACGCCAAACAATTTGCACTACGCGCCAGCGAAAGCATTCCTTGAAGCCGGCATTCACGTAATCTGCGACAAGCCTCTGACTACAACCCTCCAGGACGCCTTGGACTTGGCCGACATGGTGAAGCGAACTGGCCTGGTATTCGGCTTAACGCATAATTACACCGGCCATCCCATGGTTCGGCAGGCACGTGAAATGGCCCTTGCCGGCGAACTCGGGCCGATTCGATTGGTGCAAGTGGAATATGTGCAGGATTGGTTGTCGACTCCTCTCGAGAAGACCGGACAAAAACAAGCCGAGTGGCGCACTGATCCAGCGCGCAGCGGACCGGCAGGATCTCTCGGTGATATCGGCACGCATGCTTACAACCTGGCGTGCTTTGTGACCGGATTATCGTGCGAGCAAGTGGCAGCCGACGTGACCACGTTTGTCCCCGGACGGCGTCTCGATGACAACATTCACGTAATGCTGAGATTTTCGAAGGGCGCAAAGGGTGGTTTGTGGGCCACCCAGGTTGCAGTCGGCAACGAGAATAATCTGCACTTGCGTGTTTATGGCGAAAAGGCCGGGGTTGAATGGCGGCAGGAAGACCCAAACGTACTCATCTTCACGCCTCTGGGGCAACAGCGACGCATAATGACGCGCGGCGGTGTTGGCACCGGGCCTGCTGCGGCCCACGCAATTCGCGTGCCCAGTGGTCATCCGGAAGGATATTTGGAGGCATTCGCCCAGCTCTATACCGATCTCGCCGAACAGATCACGGCTAAGATCGACAAGCGTCCGCCGAATCCAGATTCATTGCTCGTTCCAGGTGTAGCCGATGGTGTCGAAGGGGTGAAATTTATTAATGCTGTTTTGGAGTCGTCACAAAAAGGCTCCGCTTGGACCGCAATTTCGCGCTCGAACTGACGTTCGCGAGGTTCATCGCCAATTGAACGACAAAATGAAAATTCTGGGCTCCGAAACCATTCTCCCCGAGGAAAAACGCCAGCTCCAAACTCCTCTCATCAACCGTCGTGACCTGATTCGCGCCGCCTTATTTGCCAGCGCGGCTTCGGCACTCGGAACGCAATTTTCTTTCGCGCAAGCAATTTCGTCAGGACTTACTCCGGCCGCCCGCGGCGAGGACGGTTCGAAATATCTCAGCAATCCGAACTGGAAGCCTGTTTTCCTCAATAACCAGCAGAACGAAACCTTGATCGCCTTGAGCGATGTAATCATTCCATCCACGGATACTCCCGGCGCAAAAGCGGCAATGGTCAATCGCTATATCGATTTATTGCTTTCCGTCCAACCTGCCGACTTTCAACGCGAATTCGTAGATGCTCTCGCCTTTATCGATAGCCAAAGCCAAAAACAGTTCACGAAGAATTTCACTGAACTCGGTGCTGACGATCAGATCTGGCTCTTAACTCCATGGGCATATCCATCTGACAACGATCGATGGATTAAATATGAAGGAAAGCCCAATCTCGGACAGGAGCATTTCGAAAGGTTGAAAGCGCTGATTGCCGCAGCATTTTATGGATCAGAAATTGGCCTGAAGGAACTTGGTTGGGATGGGGAGTTTACCCATGGTCCCTACCAAGGCTGCGAGCACGAAACTGGCACCCACACATAAATTCATGGCACAAGACCCTCTCCAACAGACATATGACGCAATCGTGGTCGGCTCAGGCGCGACCGGTGGCTGGGCGGCGAAGCGGCTCTCCGAGGCAGGATTAAAGGTTGCATTGCTCGAAGCCGGCCGGGCGGTGACCGCAAAAGAGTTCACCGAGCACATGCCCTCATTTCAGCTGAGGTATCGCAACCACTCGCCTGAAGTGATGCGCACGCGCCCCATCCAGCGGCAGTGCTACGCCTGCATGGAATACAACTACGAATGGTTCGTGAATGATCTGGAGAATCCCTACAGCACTCCACTAGACAAGCCATTCACCTGGCAGCGCCTTCGTGTGCTCGGAGGTCGTTCTTTAGTGTGGGGACGACAGAGCTATCGCCTAAGCGATGTCGACTTCAAGGCCGCAAGCCGCGACGGCCACGATGTAGATTGGCCATTTTCGTACGCTGATCTTGCGCCTTACTACGACATTGTCGAGCGCTACGTTGGCATCAGCGGTGCCGTCGAAGGTAATGAGATGTTGCCGGACGGTCAGTTTCTTCCGCCGATGAAGATGAGTTGTGGCGAGGTCCGCCTGCGTGACGGCATTCAGAAGAAGTTCGGACGAACTCTAACGATTGGCCGCACCGCAATTCTCACGCAGCCTCACAATGGACGCGCGCCATGTCATTACTGTGGCCCATGCGAGCGTGGCTGCATGACTTATTCGTACTTCAGCAGTCCATTCACCACCGTTAAGGATGCGCTCAAGACTGGGAACTGCACGCTCATAACCGACGCGATCGTCAGCCATGTTGATATGAATCCGAGCGCCAACAAGGTGCGCGGAGTCACCTTTATTAATCGCACTACTAAGGAAAGCAAACAAGTTCGCGCCAAAACCGTCATATTATGCGCGCAGGCACTTGAGTCCACCCGCATTCTGCTCAACTCATCCACCCGCGAATATCCCAAAGGTCTGGCGAACTCCAGTGGCCTCCTGGGACACTACTTGATGGACCACGTAGTCGGAGGTGGTGCCAGCGGCACCTTGCACCATTTAAATACTCTCCCTAGCGCGAATCCTCCTCACCGGCCGAATGGAATTTACGTCGTGCGCTTCCGCAACACTCCGAAAACAGGCAAGCATCCGCATTTCCTTCGCGGTTACGGATTTCAGGGCGGCTCGGAGCCGGAATTCGACACCGGCGCGCCTGGTCTGGGCGCTGAGTACAAAAATGCAGTGAAGCTCGGAAAGTATGAAGTTTCACTCGGCGCTTTCGGTGAGTCGCTTGCAAATTTTGACAACTTTTGCGAGATCGACCCCAACCTTAAAGATGCCTGGGGAATTCCCGCTCTCCGCATAAGCATGGCCCACGGCACAAATGAAGCGGCTCTGATGCGCGATGCTGGCATCACCGGGGCAGAAATGCTCGAGGCCGCGGGCGCGAAAAATATTCGTGTCACTACCAACACGGAAATGCCAGGCATGGCGATCCACGAAGTTGGTACAGCGAGAATGGGCGCCGATCCTAAGAAATCGGTTCTGAACCCGTTCTGCCAGTCACACGACCTGAATAACTTGATCGTGACAGACGGTTCTTGTTTTGTTTCATCAGCATGTCAGAATCCGACCCTGACCATGATGGCGATTACCGTGCGCGCGTGTGACCATCTGGTCGACCGCTTTAAACGCCATGAGGTTTGATGGGGCCGAGCTGAGGACAACGCAAAACTGGCTCTTAGGCGCAAATAGCTGTGAGTTTATGTGAGCTCGAATGGATCACCAGTAAGAACTCGCGCAGCGACGAAATTTAGATAGCCCGGCACGTAAGTGCCCTGAAAATGTTTCGCAAAGTACGGTAAGTCCCGAAGGGACTGCACTCAACAAAGAGTCTTATGAAAAACACTTTTAATCGCCGACAGTTTCTGCAAAATGCAGCCAT
>QHZX01000518.1 GCA_003224835.1 Acidobacteriota bacterium
GGAGCATGCCCAGTGGCGAAAGCGCCATCGCGGTTTACAGGAACTCCGGCACAGGCAATTATGAAGCTCTGCAACTCAATCTTGATTGCGGCCGCTAGTCTGGCCTGCGCAGTCAGTGCAAATGCCGCGTCGCGCCCGCATTATGGCGGAGCCCTGCGCATCGCCGTCCATGGCTCAACCCAGACCTTCGACCCAACGGCTTCGGACTCGGCGGGTCTGCGAAGTCTGACCCAGATGGTCTTCGAAACTCTCGTCAAACTTGACGATCGCGGCCGAGTCCAGCCGTTGCTCGCCACTTCTTGGCAAGTCGAGCCCGGAAACCAGCGTTGGCGCTTTCAGATACGCAATGGTGTCATTTTCAGTGATGGAATTCCTGTTGACGCGAATGTTGCGGCAGCGTCATTGCGTCTGGCCAATCCGGAGTGGAAGGTTTTCGCGCTTGGCGATCTCGTCATGGTCGAAACCAGCTCTCCGGTCCCGAACCTTGCCGCCGAACTTGCGCTGCCTCGGAATAGCATCACTCGTCGCAACCAGGGCACACTCGTCGGCACTGGCCCGTTTACCGTCGCACAATTGGACGCGGCGAAGCAGCACCTGACCCTGCAAGCCAACGACCAGTATTGGGGAGGCAGGCCGTTCATCGACAGCATCGAAGTCGATCTCGGCAAGAATGGTCGTGATCAAATTATGTTGATGGATCTGGGCAAGATTGACCTCGTCGAAATCGCGCCCGAGGAGATCCGCCGAGCCGCGGCCGGCAATCGCGTCGTAAAGGCGTCTCAACCTGCGGAACTGCTGGCATTGGCTTTCACGCGTAACGCTCAATCCGACGACGAAGTTCACCTGCGAAATTCGCTGGCAATGAGCATCGATTCCGCGGCCCTGAATAATGTTGTTTTCCAAGCTGCGGGCGAACCCAGCGGCGCGGTTCTACCGAATTGGCTTTCGGGCTACGGGTTTGTGTATCCCTCGGGAGGAGCCGGCGCAACTCGCCCACGTGCGCCGCATCCCGTCACCTGGACTCTCAGCTGTGATTCAACCGATCCGGTCGCGCGCATCGCCGCTGATCGCATTCTGCTGAACGCAAAGGACGTCGGCATCAATCTTCAGATCGTGAATTCTGACGCGGCAGACATCCGCTTGGTCAAGTTAGCCCTGCCGTCAGCTGATTCCGAGACTGCTCTAAGCGAACTGGCACGCGACTTCCAACTGGCTGCGCCGGCGTTTACCAACTCCACAGTCAGCAGCCTCTATTCTGCGGAAAGCACGCTGTTGCAAGCTCACCGCCTGGTACCGTTAATCCATCTTCGTAGCGCAGTCGCGCTGCGAACGAATATTCGCGGTTTCAAGTTGTTGCCGGATGGAAGTTGGCAAACCGATAACGTCTGGCTTTCCTCGGAGACGCCGTGAGCTTCCGGCGCAGACTGCTTTTGCTGTTTGCGCTCACCGTCTTGTTGTCGGTCGCGGCTGTCACCGTAATCATTTCGACCTGGACGCGCCGTGCCTTCGATCATGCCAACGACGAGCGTACCGCAGCCTTAGTGGCACAGTTCCACCGGGAGTTTGAAAGTCACGGCGAAGACGTAAGCCGCAGGGTTGTATCGATCGCCAATGGCGCCGAGGCCAATCGAATGCTCGTTGCCGCTGCCCAAACGGCTCCGGATTACAGCCCGTTTCTCGACACGGCCCAGGTGATCGCTCAAACTCAGCGGCTCGCCCGCCAGGTTTGGATACAACGAGCCGCTCGCGGCTCAATCGCCTCCGAGTACGCCTTTTTTGAAACAAGAAGATATTGCCTCGGGGCCCGTACCCGGCCTCTTTGCGATCCAGTCTACGACCGCTGTAGGTCGACGGCTCTTCGTCATTGGTGGCATTCGCCTGGACAAAAATTTCCTTGCTACTCTCCAACCGCCCGCAGGAACCAGCGTGATGCTTTACCAGACCCTCGGCAGCGCAACGTTTTCTCCCGATCACCTGATTTCCGTCAGCACCCCGCCCCACGATGTGCAGCAACTCGCATCGATAATTCAACAGGTACAACAGAGTCAACGCGAGGCCGCCGCAGTGGTGCACGGGAACTCCGGCGATGAAACTGTAAATGCCTTCCCTCTGACCGGAGAAAACAAGCAGGTGCTCGGGGTGCTGCTGGTGGCCAGCTCCCGCCAGATTTACGCCGAACTACGCAATCAGATTCGCGCCGCCGCGCTACTCGCCGCTGCCGCTGGATTAATTCTTGCCATCTTGCTCAGCAGTTGGGCTGCAACTCGCGTTACCCGCCCGGTTGAAGATCTGGCACGCGCGGCGCGCGATGTCGCCGCCGGAAATTGGAACTCCACCGTAGAAGTCACCACCCAGGACGAAATTGGCCTGCTCGCCGCCCGCCGCCTCGCGCATGAATTGAAAAACCCGCTCTTCCCTTTGCAGTTGACCATGGAGAATCTTCTGCGCGCCCGAGAACTTGGCCAGCAGCAATTCGATGAAACCTTTCGCGAGAGTGCAGCTACGCTACTCTCCGAAATTACCAACCTAAAAAATATCATCGCGAGATTCAGCGACTTCTCGAAGATGCCGCAGCCGCATTTCCAAACCGTGCGGTTCCGCGAGCTGTTCGAAGGTGCCATCAAACTGCACCAGGCGCAACTCACGAAATCTGCAATTCAATGTAATCTCGAAATCTCGGGTGACAATCCAATCGCGGCTGACCCTGAACTTTTGCACCGGGCTTTATCAAACCTGATCTTGAATGCTATAGAGGCCATGCCAAAAGGAGGTACACTCACTCTCCGTGCCAGCCAGCGCCTCGAGTCCGTTCGCATCGAGATCTCAGATACCGGCAGCGGGTTGGCCCCGGAAGAATCCGCACAGCTGTTCACCCCGTACTACACCAGCAAACCGCACGGCACCGGGCTCGGACTGGCGATCGTGCAATCCATTGTGAGCGACCACGGCGGCCGAATCAGCGTCACCAGTGAGCCAGGTCGTGGGACAACATTTATCATCGAGCTTCCAGCGAATCGCGATAAATTGCCCGCTGCACAACGAACGC
>QHZX01000522.1 GCA_003224835.1 Acidobacteriota bacterium
GTGGGTTCACGCCCTCGATGCGTAACAGCAGAGCGATTTGGCCGCGGTGATGGGCTCCATGCAATGCTACTTCTTGGATGATCTCGTCGAAGCTGTTGACGCACTCGCTTCCCGAGCTGCGGTTGTATCGAACCAGCGTTTCGGCAGAGTGTGGTTCGCACATTGCCAGCCATCGATGCTTCTGATCACGGAATATAGCTTCGATCTCCTTCGTGGTCAGTGCCGGCCAGGCCTTCAGTGAAGGGTCAGACTTCTCCACGCGTGCGAGTCAGAGTTCGCTGACTCCGGCGATATGAGCGGCGATCTTCAAAGCGGGAGAGTCGATCTTTGCCCGTTCAATGGCGCAAAGACTCCCTTGATTCGCCCAATCGAATTTCACTTGTCTTGCTACACGATTCATCGAGTCACATTAGCAGAAGCAATGTCCGAATGACGGGCAAACCGGAAACTAACCGTTGAAATCGGGCGCTATCGCAAGGCTCGCGTGAATGGGACGTCGGTTGTGCTTGAACTGCAAAGTGGATCGATGTTGGGGTGCTCCCCGGTCGAGAAGCAGTTTTTCAAACTCAAAGCTTAATATGGCGGAGGCTGTTTCAGACCTACACCGGCCGAACCGAACTAAATGCAATGTAAGATTACAGCTCACTCCCATCCGTCACTTGGGAAGTTCTTTATGGAAAAGCATAATCGCCGAATTTTTCTGCAAACCTCTGTCACAGCTCTTGGGGCCGGGTTGGTTTCAAGTGCCCACTTACATGCCGCACCGCCCTCCAACCATTCCAACGCAATTCACGCCCCAGTCATTGCTGCGAATAAAGGCAAAAAGCCGCTTCGTCTCGGCCTTATTATCGCAGTCGGGAACGATCCAGATTCGGCGCTGGCAAAGGTTCGCGACCACGGTCTTCCCACAGCGCAGGTATCAGTTGAAGAATTTCATCCAGGCCTCGATGGCCGGCTCAGGGAAGCGCTGGAGAGACACCACATCGAGGCGACATCTCTTGTGGTTGGTGGACCCGGCAAAGAAGTTTGGGACTTTTACGGTGGGGTTCCTCGCGAGACACGTGCGGCCCGAGTGGCTCACATTAAGAAGGCTTCCGATTTTGCCAGACAATGCGGCATTCCCGCTGTCCAAACTCATTGCGGATTCATTCCTGAAAATCCCAACGATGATCTGTATAAGGAAACGGTCGAAACCATCCGCGATGTAGCCGAGCATTGCAGACGCAATGGCCAGAGTCTGCGTTACGAGACCGGCCAGGAAACTCCGATCACGCTTATACGCACGATTCAAGATGTCGGGACCGACAATCAGGGCGTAAATTTCGATCTCGCTAACCTGATCTTGTACGGCAAAGCCAATCCGGTAGACGCAATCGAACTACTTGGTCCTTACGTTCAGGGAATTCATGCTAAGGATGGTCTCTGGCCAACTGATCCGAAAAGACTCGGCGAGGAAGTTCCGATCGGCAAAGGCAGGGTTGATTTTCCGCATATCATCTCACGACTGAAGGAAATCGACTATCGCGGCGCCGTGACCATTGAGCGCGAGATTTCAGGCCCCCAGCAGATGGAAGATATCCGCGCAGCAAAGACATACTTGGAAAAATTGATTGGTGCTTAAAAGGAGGAGGAGGAATGACAAACGACTTGAAGCAGTTTTCAAATTCATCGGACAAATTCGATCGCCGCACCTTCTTGGGTGCGGCCGTGGGAGCCGGAGTGATGTTCATGAAGCCGCAACTCGTCTTTGGCACAGAAGCGAACTCGGCGGTGGGAATCGGTCTCCTCGGCTGCGGCGGACGCGGCACCGAAGATGCATCGAATCTGGTCGATGCGGGTGCGCGGGTTGTGGCTTTGGCCGATCTATTCCAGGACCAGCTTGACGCAGCGCGAACTCACTTTGATCAGCTGCAACAAGCAAAGGGCTACGCGGCACTGGACTCCTCCCAACTCTTTGTCGGCCCGAAAGCTTACGAGCAAATTGCTGCCTCCAAGGCTGTCGACGCCATTGTCATCGCCACGCCTCCTTATTACCATGTTTACCTGGAAAAACCGGTTTCGGTGGATGTCCCAGGTGCCCACAAAGTAATTGAAATTGGTAAACGTGCTCAGGGAAAACTGAGTCTTGATGTCGGCTTCCAGATTCGCGACTGTCCGCCTTTCGTCGAACTGGTTAATCGCATTCATAATGGCGCCCTCGGAACCATCGTGTGTGGCGAAGCCTACTATATCGCTAGCTATCTCGACCGTCCGCCGCGTCCGAATGCTTCGCCAGTCGAGCTTCGGCTACGCAATTGGGTCTATGACCGCGCCCTTTCCGGTGACATCATCCTTGAACAGAACATCCACGTCATCGATATCTGCAATTGGATTCTGCAAGCGCATCCGCTGAGTGCCACAGCCAGCTGCGGTCGTAAAGGCCGGCCAGCGGGGGACGGCGATGCAAGCGGAAACTACCACGTTTTGTTCCGTTATCCGAACGACGTTGATGTCACGTTTAGTTCGACCCAGTTTGCAAAAGGATGGTGGGATGTGACCGAGCGCTTCTTCGGCACTAAAGGCACGTCGCAGTCGCCGTACTCTGGTCCGCTCGGAATTTGGGGTGACCAGGCCTGGCAATGGCAAGGCTCAACATCGAACGGTCAGGCACCTCAGAATTTTTCTGCGACCGGGAAGTTCACCTCCAATCTCGAGCAAGCTGACCCAGAGAAGAAGAAGGCGTTCCTCGCCAGCATTACCAGCGGCAATTTTCATAATCAGGCCGAAGCGGGCGCAGAATCAGCGCTTTCCTGCATTATGGCGCGCATCTCCGCGGAGAAGAAACGTGAAGTTAGTTGGGGAGAGATCATGAAGTCGAAGGAAATTTTCGATCCCAAGATCGACCTGAACAGATTGAGCTAACGCCTCGAGGTGCGGTATGGAAGAAACATCACGTCGCGAGTTTCTAAAATCATCGGCCGCAGCCGCCGTCGTCATTGGTGGAAGCAGTTTTCTCTCGGCGAATTCTCCCAAATCCCTCGCCATCAAGAAGGGCATCGTCTACGATATGCTGCCCCAAACCCTGAGCCACGTTGAGCGCTTTAGCTTGGCGAGGGAAGTTGGTTTTGAGGTCGTGCAGGCTCCGACAACTTCCGATGAACGTACAGCTGAGGAAATAAAAGCGGCTGCTGACAAGGCCGGCATACGCATCGACTCTGTGATGAACATCGACCACTGGGACTACCCGTTGTCGTCCAGCGATCCTGCAGTCGTGGAAAAAAGCCTTTCGGGCATGCGTACTTCTTTGCAAAACGCAAAGTTGTGGGGATCCGATGTTGTTCTGCTCGTGCCGGCAGTTGTCAATGCTCAGACTTCGT
>QHZX01000174.1 GCA_003224835.1 Acidobacteriota bacterium
GGTTCTGGCCGGCTTCTTTGGCAGACCTGTCGCGGCTTTCAGCTTTTCGATCTCGCCAGTGCTCAATCGCCTGAATTCTCCCGGCGGAATATCCAGACTCAATGGCCCGTAACGCACGCGCTTGATTTTCTCGACGTGATGACCGATCTCCTCAAACATGCGCCGGATCTGGCGGTTTCTGCCCTCGGTGAGTGTGAGCTCATACCATGGATTATCGCCTTCGCGGACCATGCGCACTTTGGCTGGCGCTGTCTTTACGCGTTCCGTTAGTCTCGAACTGCGCCTTGTCTTGGAAGCGCGGGCGTCCTCGTCCGTACGAGCCGTCTGTATTTTGGGGGTACGGGCGTCCTCGTCCGTACGGCTGGCGTCATTCCGAACGTCTCGACGTGGGAGGAATCTGCTTTCCACCGGAATCGACAACCCGCGCCGGATTTTTTCTATCCCTGCCTCATTAGGTGTACCGGCAATCTTGACAACATAAACCTTCGGCACGTGCGAAGCGGCTTTCATCAGCTTGTGGGCAAGTTCGCCGTCGTTAGTCAGCAACAACAGGCCTTCGCTGGCATAATCGAGGCGGCCAACGGGGTACACGCGCACGCGAATTCCACGCAGAAGATCCATCACGGTGGGGCGTCCTTCTGGATCACGAACCGTCGTGACGTATCCCTTGGGCTTGTTCATCAACAGATAAATCTGGCGCTCGGCGCCATGTAGCAGCTTACCGTTTACGCGAATGTGGTCGCGCTCGGGATCAGCTTTCGTTCCAAGCTCGGTAACGATTTGTCCGTTTACCGAAACTGCACCAGAAGAGATAAGTTTCTCGGCGCTGCGGCGTGAGGTGATCCCGGCAGCAGCGATGATTTTTTGAAGACGCTCGGAGGGCATGCAAAGAAAAGGTTATCAGGAAAGGAGCAAGGGAGCGTTTTACTGTCAGGAAAGAGGCTTATATCTTTCCGCCCGAGCTGTCCATCATGAACAATTTTCTTAAGCAGTTTTGGTTTCGACCTGGCCCGATTCCGACTGCTCGACTGTCGCATTGGCCGCTTCTTGCGGCTGCGACTCGGCGGGAATCAAGTCGCTTTGAAAAGATTCCGATACCAATTTTTCGAACTCTTCCATGCTCGGGAGTTCGTTCACGTCTTTCAATCCGAAGCGTAGCAGGAATTCTTTTGTGGTCTTATAGAGGATGGGGCGGCCGATTACATCTTTGCGGCCGGATGTGGTGATCAGCTTGCGATCGAGCAGCGTGGCGATCACGCCACTCGCATCCACGCCGCGAATTTCGCTGATCTCCGGAACCGTGATCGGCTGTTTATAGGCGATTACTGCGAGCGTCTCCAGGGCTTGCAGTGAGAGCCGAATCGGCGGCTTCAGACTCTTCGCGAACGACCGCACCAGATCGTGCTGCTCCGGCTTGGTGGACATGCGATATCCACCGGCGATTTGCCGCAGTTCGATGCCGTGGCTCTCGGAGGAATAATCAGCGATCAGCTCATCAATGGCAGCGCGAGCTTGCGACTTCAGCTCGGCTTCTTCAGTGCCAGCAGAATCTTTGAGCAAGGCAGCGATCTGATCGAGAGTGATGGGCGTTTCGGCCGCGTAAATAATGGCTTCAATTTTCGGTTTAAGGCTCATATAAAAGTTGTCAGTGATTAGTGGATAGTTGGAAACAAGTCCAACCAACTACTTGTCACTAGCCACTGGATTCATTTCCAGTCGTCCTTCACAGCTGTCTGCTCCAACATGATCGCGTCGAATCCATCGTGCTTGCGCACCAGAATCTCGCCGAAGAGGCGGTCTTGCCGGAGCTGGATTGCTTGCAATCGCACCAGCTCTAACATCGCCAGAAACATGCATACCAATGCCTGGCGCGATTGCACGTTGCGCAAAAATTCTTTCAGGCGCAGCGGTCGATCTTCAAGTGATAGTCGGCGGCGCAAATACTCAATCATCTGAGAAACCGTAACGGTTTCTTCATCCACTTGAATCATCGGGCGGGAGCGCGCGCGTTCGAGTACCTGCTGGAAAGTTTTTACGAGGTCGATGACGTCGGCGGCAATTTCCGGCTCGGTGCCCTCGGCACCGATAAATTCGCGGATTGCCGGATTCGAGCGCACCGCGTCCTCGATCTGCTGTTTTTGCATGAGCATCTGCGCTGCGGATTTGAACTTCTCGTGCTCGATTAGGCGGTTCACCAACTCGGCGCGGGGGTCTCCCTGTTCTTCAGAAGCCGCCGCAGGATCGCGCGGCAACAGCATCTTCGACTTGATGTGAATCAGCACTGCCGTCATGTAGATAAATTCGGCTGCGACGTTTACATCCAACTCGCGGAGCTTCTCGACATACGCGAGATATTGCGCCGTGATCTTGGCGATAGGGATGTTGTAGATGTCGATGTCCTGCTTGCGGACCAGATCCAGCAGCAGGTCGAGCGGACCTTCATAAACGCTGGAGACAGCGACCGAAAAAGGGAAGTCGTTGGCTTCTCTTTTCGCACCCGTAGGCGTACCCGCCGAAGCGGAAGCAGCAGGAGCGGAAGGAAAATCGTGGGCGATTTTGGCGTGTTCCGGCACTGCGGGTCTACTGCGCTCCTTGGGCGCTGGTGGGCGCTTCGTAATCCAGCGACATCTTCATGGCCTCTCTAACTTCGTTCATAGTGGTTGAAGCCACCTTGCGGGCACGATCCGAGCCTGCCTCAAGGATATCCCAGGCCAGCCGTGGATTGTCCTCGTATTTTTTTCGCCGTTCCTGCATGGGTTTGAGAACCTGTACTAGTGAGTCGGCGGCCCAGCTTTTGCATTCAATGCAGCCAATGCCTGCTGAACGACAGCCGACATCCACTTTCGCGTTGGTTTCACGATCGCTGAATATCTTGTGCAAATCTCCGACCGGGCAAACGTCCGGATTCCCAGGATCACTGCGCCGCACGCGCGCGGGGTCAGTCACCATTGTTTTTAGCTTTTGACGGACCACCGGTTCGGGATCAGTAAGCAGGACTGTGTTCCCATATGACTTCGACATTTTGCGGCCGTCGGTTCCGGGAAGCTTGGCCGCAGTAGTCAGCAGCGGCTGCGGTTCCGGGAAAACTTCTACTCCGCGCACTCTGTAGAACATGTTGAAGCGGCGCGCGATTTCGCGAGTCAGTTCGACGTGTGGGACTTGATCTTCGCCGACGGGAACGAAGTCGCCTTTGTAAATCATAATGTCGGCGGCCTGCAGCACGGGATAGCCGAGAAAGCCATAGGTGCCCAGATCTTTTTCTTTAATGTTGTCTCGCTGCTCTTTATAAGTAGGCACGCGTTCGAGCCACCCGAGAGGCGTGATCATGGAAAGCAGCAAGTGCAGCTCCGCATGTTGCGGCACATGCGATTGAATGAACATGGTGCAGCGGTCGGGATCCAGACCGGCGGCGAGCCAATCCAGAAGTACTTCGACTGAGTTTTGTTTCACCTGCGACGTGTCGGCGTAATCAGTGGTGAGAGCATGCCAATCGGCAATAAAGAAGAAGCAGTCGAACTGATTTTGCATGCGCACCCAGTTATCCAGCGCGCCAACGAAATTTCCCAGATGCAGCTTGCCGGTGGACCGCATTCCGCTCAAAACCCGCTTTGGTTGAGTTCGCGAAGCCATTACAGTCGCACCAACATTGAGTTAAACATATCGATAAACGGAAAAATCAGGCGGCCAAGGATTCCCCCTCCGAGATATATAAGGGCTAGCAGTCCCAGCCATCCGACCGTGTCATAAACCCGCTGCGTTGGTGCGGGCAGCAGGTGACGCAGAACATGACTGCCGTCGAGAGGAGGTACGGGAATGAGATTAAAAACAGCCAAGACAATATTGATGATGGCCAGTTCGTAAAGGAAAAGGCTCAGCGGCATCAGAATCGAAGTGGTTTGAGCAGCGAGAATGTCGAGATTGTTTGGGTAGACCTGGGGCAAGAGATGAATGATCGATCTGCCCAGACCAGAAATTATCCCGATCATCTTCAGCAACACAGCGATGACCCCCACAACCGCGAAATTGCTGATAGGCCCGACCACCGAGGTCAAAATGTCATCCAGCACTGGATTGCGAAAATTCCTGGGATCGACGGGAGTGGGTTTAGCCCAGCCAAGCATTGGAACGTGGGCAAGCACCGCGACCAAAGGCAACAAAACCGTACCCACAGGATCAATATGCTTGATTGGATTCAGCGTGATTCTTCCCAACATTCGCGCTGTCGGATCACCGCGCAGGTTGGCCATCCAAGCATGTGCGGATTCGTGAACGCTGATAGCGAACACAAAAGCAATGATTTGAAACACAATATCAACGTGTTGGAGGGTCATTCCGATTCGTAAGCTGCTCAGCGCGAAATTCAGGCTGATCGCGGAACCGCAGGAGATCTCTAGAAATCGATACTAACATGCAATGCTGGTGCGGCGAACCTGGTGGCAACAAGTCAGGCGCGGGCTCCAATTCACCCGTTTTTCTGTCCCGGCGGGGCGATGGTCTTCACTTTGATCGTCTTTGCGGGGACCCCGGCCACAATGTTGTAAGGTGGCACGTCTTTCGAAGCTACCCCGATTGAGCCCACCATGCCGTGCTCAGCAATACGGACTCCGCTCAAAACGGTGGCGTGATAGGTTACCCGGGCGCGAGGGCCAATCTCCGTCTTGTGATTCGAGATGAGCATGCCGTCATTCAAGTCATGGGCATGCGTATACACGTTAGCGTAATCAGAAATTGAGCTGCCCTCGTGAATGATGAGCTCACCGCGGTCGTCGAGCAGAACGTATTTGTGAATTGTGCAATTGTCTTCCACGGTGAGGTTGTAGCCGAACGTGAGTTCGACACCGTGAAAGATCTTGACGTTCTTGCCGCAATATTTAAAGACATGCCGCGCCAGCATCGCCCGTATTCTGAATCCAAGCCAGTGATTCAATCCCAGCGGCGAGCGGTCGTACATCATCCAAAACCAGATCAGCGGCTTGCGTTCGGAGTATTTCGCGGCGTCCACATCGCCATAATATTCTGGCTCCAGGGTGGCGTTACGCGGATCAAAATCGTGCATAAGGGCTTGTGGTGCCAAGCCGCCTGCCGGGGTTGCATACGGCCGGCCGAGATAGATTTCATGTAATGTGTCCCGGACAATGTTGTTGCGGTGCTCGGGATCTTTGTTGGCGAACTCAGAGTCAAGGCGCTCGATCCACTTCAGAAAAATATCGCTGGCTTCCGGCGTGGGTTGAAGGTTTCGGTATTCGTATTTAGGCATGGATCGAGTCCTCGGTGCTCTCCTGCAAAGAGCACTACTGCTAAGGACAATAAGGTACACGAAGAGGGCGCAATTTCTTCGCTTAATCTGTCCTGGAAATAGCGCTACTTTTGCACGATCGTGAGCTCGTGTTTGCCGACGGTCGCCATGTCGATTCGGTCGGGAAGAGCGAATTCAGAATCCAGGCCTAATTCCGGATATTTGGGCTTGAGGAATTTGTCTACAAATAGTTGCAACACGAAACGCGGCACTTCAATGGTGTCGAGAGACACTGAATCGACATGGACTTGCCCCCGGCCTCCAGACCCATGGGCGTGCACCACAACTACCACTTCATGAACGCCGCTGAAAATGGAAAGCAACGGATTGGAAGAGTGCGCGCCTTCCCGAATTCGATCGAAATCGACGCGCGTATTCCCGGTGACAACTCCGTCATCGCCCTCGAGTTTTACCGACTG
>QHZX01000175.1 GCA_003224835.1 Acidobacteriota bacterium
AAAAATACATTGCGGCATTTGAAGGGCGAGGAACTGATTACGCACCTGGGGCTGGAGTACTACGACTGACTGGGTGGCGGGGGTTTTGTGGGGCGGGCGCACTCGGCGCGTACTGCGAGCCAGAGACGCCGAAATTTACTTTGATAAGAAAATACCGGCGATCACAAGAACACCTATCACTAGTAGCCCACACCCAATCAGAGCTGCCTTGTCGTTAAGCAGCCCCCATCCGTGGCGATTAGGCGGCTGTGGAAGGATTCCGGCAGCCCTTCCTTCGATCACAACTTCCTCCGTTAGCCGCACAACGTTAGGGTAAAAAAGATCGCCAGCCCACATTAGCGAGCTTCCAAAGGATATCGGCGATTCGGAATCCTCACGGGTTTCTTTTAATAGCACGCGCTGAATTAGGTTTTTCGATTTTTCTCGCAAGTCGCCCGGAATAGGACATTCGGTCGAGAGCAAATTTTTTTCGTCTGGACTCAGTGTAAAACCCGAAAACTCTGCCTCTGCAGCAAGCAAATCCACCATCCGCTCAGCCGCTTCTTCCTCGGTTTGGAACGGGCTCTTACGAATCCAACTCATCAGCTTTTAGTTCTGGTCAATTTTGCAGAAACGAAATCAAATCCTCTCGAGTGAAACCCGCTTCCCTGAGCAAAGACATGAGCGTGCCTTTTAGTATGTCGCGGTTGTGCTTTGGAACGACGGCGCGGCGTCGCCCGACTGGATGGTAGTAGATGAAGTGGCTGCCCGACGCGTGATCCAGGATAAAGCCATGCTGTTCCAAGAAACGAATGACTTCACGCGGTCTAATGGCCGGAAGCCGGGGCATACTCAAGATCCAGGGAAGTGACCAGAGTTTCGTCGTCGCTCGGGATTGGCTCTTTGTGTTTTTTCAGGCTCGCGATGTATCCAGTTACAGCATCTTTCGCCATCTGGCGAGCTTCTTCGATGGTACGCCCATAGGTCACGCAGCCGGGCAGTGCTGGAACGGTCGCAGTGAAACCGCCTTCCGGCTCCGGTCTGAGAATGACGTTATAGCGATATCGGGCTTTTGCCACTATGGGGCGATTCTATCCGGGCTATCCAGGTGAGTCAAAGAATAACAGCGTCTGCGCTCACTTCCGGAACTTTCCTACCCCGACCTTCACCTCGAACGTATTGATCCCGGGATTGAGCCGGCTGAGTCCGGCGTCGGAAATATGAAAATAGCGCGCCTCGAACGTCCAAGCTAATCTTCGGCGCAACAGGTGCACTCCGATCGCAGCAGATGGCGTAAAGTTCAAACTCGAAGTGCCGGGTGGAACCCGGTGAGTAGTGAACAGGAGACCGCCACTTAATTCGGCGTACGGTACCACACGGCCGTGGCGCTCAAAATTCCATTTCAAATTAAGCGGGTTTACGCCAATGCCATATGCAGTGTTGACCGGCTGAAAAATTACATACAGTGGAACGGCGTCGATCGCGTATTCGAAGCGCCCCCGAAGGACACTCGGCCCGTGCGAGTCCAATAAGACCCATCCGTAACGCAAACCGGCGTCCCAGATTCCAGTACCCCCGCGGCCTCCGGAGACGGAGTGGCCGCCGGCTGTCCATAGTTGAATTTCAGTTCCACCCTGCTGGGGTCCGGTCTGAGCAAAAGCCGTGAATGAACCTCTCTGGTGCATCCAGTCGGCAAGCAGAGTGGGCCATTTTCCGAGCACGGGGTCGGCCAGATCCAAACCGACACCGTGAGGACCCTTCTCAAAGATGTGGATTTCTGCAGGGACGCCGGCATTGTGCAGGGCCAGGTAAAAGGCAACTGAGTTTTCAGAAGAAATGACTTTGTCAGCACTGGTGCTGAAAAGAAATGTCGCTGGAGTTTCGGACGTGACGTGTAAATCATTTGAAAGCTCCTCACGCGTTTTTGAATCCGGGTTCTCGCCAAGCAGATTCTTAGCGGAGCGGGAGTGGGAGTATGGCGCGACGAAGGAAATGACCGGGTACGCCAGAATAAGAAAATCAGGGCGGCAACTAACTCGATCAACGGGATCAGTAGCTGCACGGTTACCGTGATCGAAATGAGTGCCAACTGTAGAGGCCAGGTGTCCTCCGGCCGAAAATCCCATGATCCCTATGCGATTGGAGACAACGTGGTACTGCTTGGAGCGATACCGAACCAATCTTATGGCGCGTTGTGCGTCGCCGAGTTGAATAGGATGGCGGTATTTCGGAGCCAGCCGGTATTTCAGGACAAACGCGGTGACGCCCAGTGAATTGAGCCAATTCGCAACCTGCCGTCCCTCATGGTTGGTGGCAAGTATGGCGTAAGAACCTCCGGGGGCTACGATGACCGCGGTACCGGATGAGCTGGGGTTTACTGGAAGGTAAGCAGTGAGCGTGGGATTGTCCTCATCTGCGTTGCCCTTTGCGCCAGGAGCGTCATGTTCCCAGAGGGGAAAAATCTTGGGTTCGGCGAACAGATTGGGTTCACGGGCGGCGGCAGCCTTGGCCGGTGGTTGCTGAGCAAAAGCCGCAGACACGGGAATGAAGCAGACGGCAACAATCGTGGTCCAAGCCTGTAGGTAAATTTTGTGCGCAGTCATTAGAGAAAGTTGTTATCGGGACTACAGCCCGAGTCCACCATCCACGTACAACACCTGCCCGGTAATGAAGGTGGGAGCAGTGGCAAAGAATAACACTGCGGCTGTGACGTCATCACCGGTCCCGCTGCGGCGCATCGGTGTCTGGTTTGCCAGGCGTTTCGTGAATTGCTTAGCTGACTTTTCCCCAAGATCGATCATTCCCGGGGCAACGCAGTTTACCGCAATTTCAGGCGCGAGTGCTTTGGCCATCGCTTTGGTGAGCATGTGCAAGGCGGCTTTAGAAGAGCAGTAATGGGCATGGGTTGGCCAGGCCCGCAATCCGCCCAAAGACCCCAAATTGATGATGCGGCCTTTCCGGCGCTGGAGATTGGGCAAGGCTGCCTGCGACACAACAAAGGGTCCCCGAACATTCACGCCGAAAACCGTGTCCCATTGCTCGATGGTGAGATCTTCGAAAGGAACGGTTTCGTAGGCGCCCGCATTGTTTACGAGAATGTCTATACCGCCTAATTTTGTGACCGCTTCCTTTACCGCGGTGAGTACGCTCTTGGGCTCGGTGACGTCGCATCGTATTGCCAGACCCCCCACGCCACTTCTCTCGATGTCATTAACTGTGCGCTGGGCTTCTTTGGGGGAACTCAGGTAAGTAATTGCGACATCTGCCCCTTCCTGCGCCAAGGCAAGGGCCGCTGCCCTGCCCAGGCGCCTGGCTCCGCCTGTCACCAATGCGACTTTTCCGGCGAGGGATTTGGCAATTGCCATGGCAGGATTGTACCGTCTGAGCCGACGGGGAGGGCGAATTACCCGTTTGTGCATTTCGGGCCTTTGTGAGCGAGACTTTTTCTGGAAAAGCGGTTCGCCGTTTGCTAGACTCGGCGCGATGTCTATCCTCCGAGAAGTGATCGTGTACTCTCGCAAGGGGTGTCACCTTTGCGAAATCGTGAAGGAGAAGCTCACCAAGTTGGAGCGCCGCGGAGGCTTCCGCTGGCGGGAAGTTGACGTGGAAACTGACGACCTGCTCAGGCGCCAGTTCACCGACGAAGTTCCGGTCATCTTTATAGACGGGCGAAAAGCCTTCAAGTACCGGATGGATGAACAGGAGTTTCTAAAGAAGTTGGCGAGTTGAATCCAAAGCATGGTTCCTGCTCTGGTTTCTGCAACTATAAGCAATCCCCTGCTCTCAATTCCGCGGCGACAAGTAGCATTTCGGGAACAAAATCGCATCATTCCTTCTGTTTACGGCATCCTAAGACTAAGGTCGCTGTGAGGTAACTTGTGGCACCCAGAGTGATCTAAGTTTTTGTTTTTTCGCATGTTATACTGCACGAAATCAGCCTGCCTGGGCGCTTCGAGCCTGGGCGCGAGGAAAATTCAAGATGGCCCGTAGTTCTCACCGAGCATCCTTTCTCATTGTTTTATTTTTGGCGCTTTGCGGATTTTTGGGGATGGTATCTGCCCAGAGAGCACCGCAAACTGCGCATGACAGCGACTCCGATGTCAACCAGAGCCTCAAGCAGTTCACAGAGGTTTATGACGTCGTGGAGCAGAATTACGCAGAGCCGGTGAATCCCGACAAAGCCATCTACAATGGCGCAATTCCGGGCATGCTGCACGTGCTCGATCCGCACTCAAACTTTTTTGATCCCAAGTCTTACTCGCTATTGCGCGAGGACCAGCGCGGCAAATACTACGGCGTGGGAATGACGGTGGGGCCGAGGAACAATAAGGTCATCGTTATTGCGCCATTCGCGGGAACTCCAGCTTACAGGGCCGGCATACACCCGGGGGACATTATCGCGGCGGTGGATGGCAAGCCTACTGACAACATGACAACGGGCGATGTGGCTGACTTGTTGAAGGGGCCGAAGGGCACGACCGTTCACATCACGATTTTGCGCGAAGGCACGGACAAGCCGCTTGAGTTTGCCGTGGTGCGCGACGAGATTCCGCGGTACAGCGTCGATCTGCACTTCCTGGTTCGTCCTGGCGTTGGGTATATGCACGTCGCGCAGTTCAATGAGACCACAGAGAAAGAAGTGGCCGACGCCCTGGACAGCTTTTCGCAAGCCGGCGAGATGAAGGGATTGATCCTCGATTTGCGGCAGAATCCTGGCGGCTTACTTAATGAAGGCGTTGGCGTAGCCGACAAGTTTTTGCACAAGGGTCAGCTGATCGTGTCGCACCACGGGCGCTCTTCACCGGAACGCCGCTATACCGCCATGCATGGTAATGGCGGCAGGGATTATCCACTGGTAGTTCTGGTGAATCGCGGTACTGCTTCGGCGGCCGAAATTGTGGCGGGAGCGATTCAGGACCACGATCGCGGATTGGTTGTTGGCGAGACTACGTTTGGTAAGGGTTTGGTGCAGACGGTCTATCCGCTCTCCAACGATACTGGTCTGGCATTGACGACCGCGAAGTACTACACGCCGAGTGGCCGACTCATCCAGCGCGACTACAGCAATGTGTCGCTTTACGATTATTACTTTGATCGTGACGGCATCGGGGACACCACTAACAAGGAAGTGAAGCTTACGGATAGCGGACGCACCGTATATGGCGGTGGTGGCATCAGCCCGGATGTAAAAGTCGAAGCGGTGAAGAGCAACCGTTTCCAGGACGCGATGTTGCAGCACTATGCATTTTTCAACTTCGCGAAACACTACATCGTGGTCCACCACGTGACGAAAAGTTTTGAAGTGGATGATGCGGTGATGCAGGAGTTCCGCAAATCGCTTGATGCGGAGAAGGTCCCATACACCGAAGCTGATCTGCTTCAGAATGATGAATGGATCAAGTCCAACCTAAAGAGTGAAATTTTCATTGACGCGTTCGGGCAGGAAGAAGGGCTGAAGGTTAAAGCTGAAACTGACCCCGAGGTGCTCAAGGGACTCGATTTATTGCCGCAGGCGAGAGCTCTGGCGGAAAATGCCAAGAAGGTTATCGCGGAGCGCAATAGTGGCAGCTTGAACCGGTAATTAATTCGATTGCAAAACGAAACGGCCTGCATTTAAGCAGGCCGTTTTCTCTTGTGCTTCGGGTGTAGCTCTCGAGCCTCTGGGGTGGAGCTTTTTTCCAGAGAATCTTGTTTCGTGCTTCGTGCCTGCGGGCTGTAGAATTCCAGAACTGCCTTGGCAAAAACCCTCTGGATATTAGCTGCTGTGTTTGCAGTGGCGGCGGGAATTACTGATCTGCGCTGGCGGAAAATTCCGAACTGGCTGACTTACCCTGCAGTACCGATTGCTATTTTTCTTCATTGGATGATTGCTGGTAGACATGCGGCGCTGTTGTCGCTGGGCGGAGCGGCGCTTGGATTAGGCGTTCTGCTGCCGTTTGTCCTGCTAGGTGGACTAGGTGGCGGAGACTGGAAGTTGGTGGGTGCGCTTGGAGCTTTCTTTGAACCCAGAAAGCTGGTGCCCGTGCTACTTCTCACGTTGATGATTAACGGGATAATCGCGATCAGCGTCGTGCTTTGGAAGAAGCACGATAAGAGCGGGGCGCAGAAAATTCGGTTTGGAATCGGTGCGGCGATTGCAACGCTGCTCTATGTTGCCGCCCAACCTTGGGTGGCGTTTTAGGAACTAACTCGGCGGGACTTCAGCAGGTTGTTGCGTCTCAATAGGCTCGGGCTGCGGAGTATTTTCCTCGGGTGGAATGTTCACCTCCGGATTATCGGGCGAAACGTTAGCGGCACTTGAAGGTGGCGTGTAACTGGGCGCGTATTCCGCGAAACCTGACTTGCGGCTGAGGATCACGCTGCGCAAAATGTTCGGATCCGCTTCCGAGCCGACAACCACAAAGTTCAAGCCTGAGCCATTCAACAACTCCGCAAGGACTGCGCTCGCGGGCGCGGGGCCGGAATCGATTACTACGCGCTCTTGCTCGGTACCGGCAGGAATAGCAATCTCAGCGCCGGTTTGTTTCTGTATCTGAAATAAAACTTCAGACAGAGTGCCGTTGTGCGCGTGGATCTCGAGTTGGCCATTCGCAAATCGCACCCGAACTCCGTTTACCGGAGCCTGCACAGTTGTGGCGATGGTCTTCACAATTGGCGCATTAGCGCGGCGCCCTGTCCGGGTCGAAACCGTTCTTTGCGAGACCCAGCCGATAATGGGCTCCGAACTGGAGTCGGCGGTAGGGCTTGGCTGCTCGCCTCCAATACTCACGGTGAATCCTGAAGCTGAGGGAGTAATGCGATACGACTCCGGGCCATTTAAATCCAAGACAATTCGCGTAACCGGAGGTTCAGTCGAAAAAAGCCCGACCCTCACTCGCTTCACGTCATTGCGATTCAGCGTGAGAGCGTGAAGGCCCGAGCCGGGTACGGCATCGGGAATGTCAATAACCAGACGCTCCGGGTCGGCGATGATCTGCGCTTGCGGAGTAACCCGCGCGCTGGTCTGAACGTGCAGCTGAAGAGGATCCTGTTGGTTGATGGAGATTTTTTGGACCTGAGGCTGGCGTGCCGGTTGCGAATGGGCAGGCACAGCCAGCAGTGCCAGCGCCGAGATGAAGCAAAGATTTTGAGGAAATTGCATGATCCTGAGCGGATTCTAGCAGCGTAGAAGGAGTCGGAATCTACACTTAGGTACTAGTCCCGCTTGGATAAAGGACGCTTAGCTCATTTCTGAAGGCGCGACGGAATCAGCGTCTGCGGTAGCGCGCGAATATAATTCCGGCTCCGGAGATCACCAGCACGATGGTTCCGGGTTCGGGAGTCGCGGGTGGAGGATTGCCACCACCTCCGCCTCCGCCACCACCGGGCCCACCTGAAGATCCGCCACCTCCACCCAGCGGAGGAGGCACAAAAACTCCGGGAGGCCCGCCCGGGCCAAAAGCGCGGCCGGTGGAAGCCGACGGACCTAGCGGCAGTGCGGGATCAACTTGAAGCAGGTTCGAGCTGTTCCGGTGAAGTCTCCGTCTGCGGCAAAACCGAAACCTGGTTTCCGCAGCGTGCGCGCGCGGTGAGGCTACCATCCGTGAGCAGTTTCTCGCCCGGGTGCAGGCTGGCTTGCTGGACGGTCCAGTAAATCTTGTTGTGCAAACGATATGACAGATAAACCTTGCGCGGCTGTTTTACCTCTATCAAGCGCGCCCGGTGATAGTTGAAACCGGAATAGTGTTTGGCAACGACGGAATCGTGGGCGGCGACTTCGCGCAATTCTTCGGCAGAAGCCACTCCACCTGGAACCACTGAATAGGGATAGACCAAACGACGGTTACGCGACTGGATTTTTGGAGCATGAGGAGCTTCCAGCACATAAGACGCAACAGAGCCGGTGAAAGACGGCGATTGCCGAAATTGGTGGGAAGTCTGGGAACGACTGGAAATCCATCGGATTCCAGCCACGCAGAAGGCCGCCAACACAAGAAAAATAGTCGCGCGAACGACTATGCCCCCTAAACCTGAGCTCTTCCTGGCCAGATTTCTTCTAGCCCGGTAACGCGGATGATTCAAATCGACTCCTGAAACGCGCTTCAGCCACTGGACAACAAGGCACTATTACAGCAGGTGCCATGCCAGAGCACTTATGCGCGAAGCCCCGTGAAACGTTGGAAAGTGAGTACTGCTATTGCCGGGGATGCTAGCAGAGTAGGTAAAAAATTGCACAACAATTATCTGTTGATAATTTGGGTTCCAGAGGCAACGACTTCGCGCCAAACTAGCATAAGATCCAGCAACTTACGACTACAACAGGGGCTGTGGATATCCGGCGGCAATGTGGGCAATTTTAGATATTTGAGTTGGGGCGCAGGTTATATTGAAATTAATGAAAGCGCCGGTGAATCGAGCTGAGAGGAACGCCCGGATCGCTATTGCAATCATGGCGGCGGGCAAGGGCACACGGCTCAAATCCAAACATCCGAAAGTCCTGCATGAGGTCGGTGGCAAGCCGCTGCTGGCACATGTGATTGCCGCGGCTGAGCAGGTCGTTCCTCCAAGAGACATTTGGGTGATCGTTGGGCACGAAGCGGAAAAAGTTCGCGAGTCTGTGCAGCAGACAGGAGTGCAGTTCGTGCTGCAGGAACCGCAGCGCGGGACGGGCCACGCGCTCATGTGCGCAGCTCCGGCGCTAGCAAAATACGAGCAGGTAATCGTGCTCTCGGGTGATGCACCGCTGATAACTGCGGAGACAATCGCTGCGTTGCGAGATTTTCATCTGCAGAAAAAAGCTGGGATGACGATTTTGAGCGCAAGGCTTGAAGATCCCACGGGGTATGGTCGCGTCATTCGCGACGGCGGCGATGTGAAGATGGTCGTCGAAGAAAAATCGGCTACTCCGGCACAAAAAAAAATCCGCGAGATCAATTCGGGATTTTATGCTTTCTCAGCCAAGGCGCTCCTCGGAAATATCGAGCGGCTGAAAACCGATAATCCTCACGGCGAATATTACCTCACAGACATGGCTGCGGCATTGCGAAAAGCGAAGCAGCGCGTAGCCGTGGTCCAAACCAGCAACCCTTCGGAGATTCTGGGAAGCAACACCCGCGCCGAGTTGGTTGATTTGGACCGCAAGATGCGGCAGGAGAAGTGCCGGCAATTGATGGCTGAAGGCGTTACGATTTTTTATCCGGATACTTGCATGATCGATTGGGATGTGCAGGTTGGTGCGGACACGACGATCGAACCTTTTGTGCAGTTGTTGGGCAAAACGCGAATTGGAAGTGATTGCCGGATACGCTCATATTCAGTGATTCAGAATTCTCGGGTTGCTGACGAAGTGCTGATCAAGCCGGGATGCGTGCTCGATGAAGCTGTGGTTGCGAATGCCGCGATATTGGGCCCCTACTCACACTTGCGACCGGGAAGCGAAATTGGCGAAGGGGCGCACGTAGGAAATTTCGTGGAGACAAAGAAAATCCGCTTGGGGAAAAAATCGAAGGCGAATCACCTCACATATCTTGGCGACGCCGAAATTGGCGACGGGGTGAACATTGGCGCAGGCACGATCACGTGCAACTACGACGGCGTGCATAAGCATAAAACTATTATTGAAGACGGCGTATTTGTGGGCAGCGACGCCACGCTCGTGGCGCCGGTGACGGTCGGCAAAGGCGCATATATCGCGGCTGCTTCATGCATTACAGAAGATGTTCCGGCGGATTCCCTCGCGTTGGGTCGCGCGAAACAGGTTGTGAAAGAAGGCTGGGCAACGGCGAAGCGGGCGAACAAGTAAGGCTCATCACTCGGTTCCAGCAGTCTGCAAGCGTGTTGACTCGGGCCGTCCCCGCCGTGCCGCCCACACGCTATTCACGATGATGCAGAGGGCTAGAACGCCCATGACCACAAGACTGAGGCTATCAAGTTTTGGAAACAGCAACAAAGAGACTATGACTGCCGCCAGCGCAAATAGATTTCCCATTGGAAGACGGAATTTGGCGTCGGGCACGTCCTTTTTGCGTCGCAGTACTGGCAGGGCGGCGCACACCGATCCGTAGTAAATCAAGCGGGACATGGCCGAAGTAGCAATATTCCACTGGAAGCCTCCGGCCAGCGAAAAAGCCAGTGCGCACGCAGAGAGAACCACGATGGCGAGATGGGGCGTGCGGAATTTCGGATGCACTCTGGCCAGGAATGGCGGCACGTCCCCCTGTTCCGCAAGAGCAAACAACATGCGCGGAAAACCGAGGATGTTTGCGCTGAGATAGCCGTAACAGGCCACCAGAATAGCTAAGCTCACAATACCTGCTCCCCTCGGACCGAGCATTCCTCCAACTGCTGTTGCGATGGGTCGATTGGTCATTTGCGAAAGGGGCACGACTGAGATCACGATCCACTGCGTCATCGTGTACACCAATGCGCAGGTCGCAAGAGCAACGAACAAAGCGAAGGGATAATCGCGGCGCGGGTCCTTAGCCTCGGCTCCGGGCGCAAGCGCAGTTTCGAATCCCCCGTAAGCGAAGATCAGCAGCAGAATGGCATGGAACCATGATCCGAGAGGTCCCGCCGGGGGAGAAATCAATAGTTGACGATGATGAGTTAGCAGGAATAACAAGCCTCCTGCGACGAACGCACCGAGTGTGATTAGTTTGATCGCGGTGAACACATTGCTGAGTGTTGTAGCGCCGCGGACTCCGACATAATTCACCAAGGTCAAGAAACCAAAAAGCACGAAAAGCACGATCGCACGCGGAATAGGTGCACTCGCCTTTGGCCAGAACTCGGCCAGATAAATAACGAAGAGGCTCGCGTTCGCGCCGATTGCCGTAAGCCGCGCGAGAAGGCCAAGCCATGCAACCGCAATTCCGGTGGTGCGACCGAAGGCGGTTCGCGAGTAGAGATAGACTCCGCCGCTTTGATCGAAGCGTGAAGAAACTTCGGCAAAGCAGGCCATCACCAGGCCCGTGGCGGCGGCAGCGAACAGCCAGGCAAACAGACTTGCAGTGCCCAAGGACCCGGCGAGCACTGAAGGTAAACCGAAGACGCCGCTCCCGATGATGCAGTTGATAGTGAGCGCGGTCAGGCTCCAGCGACCGATGGCGCGAACGAGCGTGGGCACGGCAGGGTTGTATCACATAACGTTGACATTTCCACAGGGGAAGGTTCAAACTACCCACTCTGCCTGGACGAGTTTTTTCGCCCGCGAGCAGGCAAGACGCGGTATCCGCCGTTAACCGAATTCATTTGAAACTTTTGCTTATGGCCGGCGACCGGTTCTCCTACAACCTGGATTCGACGCTGGACACCGTGGACAGAGCGGAACAGACCGCAAGCCGTATTGCCAGTGAAAACGGTTTTGATGAAGATGAAGTCATGCAGATTGCCATGGCAGTGCGGGAAGCAGCGGTGAATGCCGTGTTACACGGCAATGCCTATGATCCAGAGAAAAAGGTTGAATTAGAATTTGAGCGCACTCCCCGCGATCTGGTGATCACGATTCGAGATCAGGGGAAAGGGCTGGATCTGGCCAGGATTCCGGATCCGTTGGCGCCGGAGAATCTTTTAAAAACTTCGGGCCGGGGAATTTTTTTAATTCGTTCGTTTATGGATGATGTAGAAATTCACCCGTCTAGCACGGGAACAGAAATCAAACTAGTTAAGTACGTCCACGGCGCAACGGGCGCATCACGCTCGGCGAAGGCAGCATAGTCCTTCGCGATACAGTGAAAGACCTACTCAGCAAGGGCCAGAAAAAGATTCTGTTGAATCTTGGCGACGTGAACTACATCGACAGTTCTGGAATCGGGGAACTGGTCAGCGCATACACAACCGCTAAAAACCAGGGCGGCGAACTGAAACTGCTCAAACTAACAAAGAAGGTGCACGACCTTCTGCAGATCACGAAGCTGTATACCGTCTTCGATGTGAAGGATGATGAGACTGCGGCGGTGAAGGCTTTCCGGTAATTCTGGGGAGGGGCCCCTGCCCCTCCATATTCCAAATTCCATTTTTGGGAAAAGCTCAGGCTTTTTTTCACTCGCTTGGCTTCTATTCTCTTGCACAGAATTAGAATGAGCGCGTGAATCAGGTACGGCGAATTCTGGTCGCGTTGTTGCTCCCTTCACTCTCCACCGCTGCATGCATTCCATTTGATCAGGCGCGCAATCATCTAGATGAAACTCAATGCGTCACTGGGAAAGTGATTCGGGTCCAGGAAGCCGACGAAGGCATACGTTATCTCGATTTTTGCGAGGACTACCGGCTGTGTACATTTACCGTTGTGGTATTTCCGCACGATTTGAAGAAAATTGGAGACGTGCGGCAACTGGCCGGTAGAGTCGTGGAGATCAGTGGTGAGATAAAAGAATACGACGACCGGGCTGAGATTGTTCTGGAGAGTTCCAAGCAGCTGAACAGTAGGCTTATGCGGCTCTCACCCCTGCCGAAGAGCTTCGACGTCCGACTCTGCCCGCCAATCTTCCGGAAGATGCAGAGTCGGACTGATCTGCAAATTTCGTCACTGGATCTCAAACCAAGCCGCGTCTTAACTCATCCAGCGGATAGATAGTACCCCGCCACTCCACGCCGTTATTCCTCAAAGCAAAAAACATAGAGCGGAGCATGGTGTAGATGAAAAGCAGAGTGCCGAGAGGGTGCAGCAGGAAATACCACGGCCGGACATCGGAGAAAAGTGACATTCCGAAATAAAGAAAAAACAGGCAGGCCAAGGCGACCCCATATGGAATCCGTGCAAGACCATGCGCTAGAAGCACTCCGGCGAACGGCATGATGTTGAGAAATGCCGCCGCCACGCAGAAGCCAATTGCTCGCCAAGATTGAAACGACATCACGGCGAAGAAATTTTTGGTCAAATTGCGAACCACGCCTCGCGCTCCCATCGCCCAGTGAAGTTCAAGCAGATCGCCGCCGAGCACATTGCGCTGGCGAAAGCCGCCGTTCTTGATCACTTTGCCGAGTTTCATATCGTCTACAACTTCGAAGCGTAGCGCTTCATAAGTACCGACAGCCTCGTACACCTGCCGGCGAACCATGTTGAAGGCGCCGACGCCGATGTGGTCTTTCGCTTTAGGATCGGCGACTTTCCAAGGTCGATGCCCAAAGACGAACATCAATTGAAAAAACGCCAGCATCATTTTTTCGCCAGGGCGCTTCATTATGGTGCGTGGGAAAAGGACTAAATGATCCGCGCGCTCGGCTTCGGCGTAAGCAATCGCGCGACGAAGGCAGTCTGGACGGAACATCACGTCCGCATCGGTGAACAGGAGCCAGTCTGCAGTGGATTGCTTTGCCGCGCTCCACATGGCGTGGGCCTTTCCCATCCAGCGAGGAGGCAGTTCAGTGATGTGGATAACCCGGAGATTGGTTTTCGACGAGTGAGGATGCCCGTCGCTCGATGCGGCGAGATCGTCCATAATCTCGCCGGTCCGATCTGTAGACCGATCATTGATGGCGATGACTTCGTAGTTGTCGTAATCCAATGCGAGTAACTGAGAAAGCGCCTGGCGAATTGAGACTTCCTCGTTTCGTGCTGGAACGATAATTGTGACGCGCGGATTGCCTGTCAGTGTTGAAGGATGGCGGTCCCACTCGGGAAGCGAAATATTGACCAGAGTACGTACTCCGAGCGAAGTATCGATCACCCGCGAGAGCCAAATGGCTGCCAGCAAAGTGCCTGCGATCCAGTGGAAATAGATCATCCGGCATGGACCGGCGCCTGACGAGGTTGGGCCACTGGCGCGACCGCAGGAGCAAAGCGCATACCATAAAAAAGAATTGCTGCTGATAGTCCCATCGCAATCACTGGAAGAATAAATCCGACTTGGAGTGAGTGCCGATCCGCAATCCAGCCAATCATTGTGGGCGACGGCACATCTCCGAGAATGTGAATGATGAAAATATTCACCGCCAAAGCAGTTGCGCGAATATGAGCTCCAACCGAGTTGATGATTGCAGCGTTAAGTGGCGAGGTATTGAAAAGCAGGAAGAAGGCGGCCACTCCGATGGCTGGCATCATAAGCCGACCGGGCGCTAACAAAGCGAGAATTAAAAACGGAATCCCGAGCGCCATGCTAACTGCTGAAACCAGGTAGTAGGAACTTTTGCTGCGCCGCAACAGATAGTCGCCCAGCCATCCACCGATCAACGAGGCAAGAATTCCGTCGATTACCACGATAACTCCAAAGTTGAAATTCGCTGCGGCAAGAGAATAATGGCGCTCGCTGTAAAGAAACTGCGGCATCCAGACCTGAATTCCGCCAAGCGAAAACGTCATCATCGCCATGCCTAGGGTTGCGGTCAGGAACGCAGGATTGCGCGCCAAGCTTAGAATTCTGCGTCGTCCCGGCGGCTCCGGCTGAAAATCAAATTGTCCACGCTCCGGCTCTTTCAGGAATAGGACGAGCAATGCGAGCACAAACCCGGGGGCAGCAGCGATGTAAAAGGGAAAACGCCAGCCGTGTGAAGGAGCCAGATACGAGCCGAGCAGGTATCCTGCGGCCGAACCCACCGGAATAGCCAGATAGAATACGCCCAATATTCGTCCACGCTTTTCGGCAGAAAAGAGATCGGCCACAAAAGTTGGGGCAATGGTCACGAACGTGGCCTCTCCAATTCCGACCAGCGTGTGACGGACCAGCAGCTCCGTATAGTTGTGCGTGACGGCGGTGAGCAAAGTAAGGCCGCTCCAAAAGATCGCACCGATAGAGATAATCACTTTTCGTGAGTAGCGGTCTGCTAGCGGCCCGACGAATGGCGCCGCCACCATGTAGCACAGAAGGAAGGCACTGGTAAGAAATCCAATCTGCGCTTTGTTGATGTGGAATTCGCTTTGCACAAGTGGTTGCACGGCGAACAGCACATTACGATCGGCATAGTTGAGCAGATTGAGAGCGGTCAATAATAGGAGCGCGCTCTTCGGATGAAGGGTATCCTGGTTCACTTGGCGAGGACTATATCACGCGGTAGCAGAATCCTAATGGGACCTGAATCTCACAGCTTAACGGTTCATTTTTCTTTTTTTGGCCGCGGCCAGCGCGCTGTGACAAGCGTTGAAATTCCGCCGCGCGGACGGAAATCTCCTTTGACTTCGGCCCACACCGGCTTTGCCCAACGCACAACATCTTCCAGTATCTGATTCACGATGTTCTCTTGGAAAATTCCAAGATTGCGATAAGACTGCAAATATTCTTTGTACGATTTCAACTCTAAGCAGTCCTTAGCCGGCATGTAACGCAGGACGATCACGCCGAAATCCGGCAAGCCGGTCTTGGGGCAAACCGAGGTGAACTCTGGATCGTCGATGACGATCTCGTATCCGGGAAATTGGTTCGGCCAGGTCTCGATTTCCGGGAATTTCGCGCTCAATCCAGCTTGGGCGTGCTCTGATGTGTAGCGAGGCTGCTTGGGCATCACCAGTTATTGTAACCAGCGGGTCGGGAAAGCGCGGGCCACGCAACCAGAGTTTTTCTGGTCTTTTCCGGGAACCCGATGCATCTAAACGGTTAAGTGTGATGTGACCCGGCATCAGTAGGCGGATGTTACATTACTTCCAGAACATCTAAATGGTTCAAAATGGCCGAAAATCGGGCTTCTTCGCCCAGCGACGGTGGATTTTGTGGCTTGCTGCCGCTGTTGTCGCTGTCATCCTGCTGGCGTCGTTTGCGTGGCGAGATGATTCAGTCAGCGTAATTACAGCCACAGTCAAGCGTGGCAACATTCGAAGCTTGATCTCAACTAACGGAAAAGTTGAGCCGATTAATAATTTTGAGGCGCATGCCCCTACTGGCACCGTGGTCAAAAGAGTCCTGGTGAAAGAGGGCGATCACGTCAAGCAAGGACAGCTGCTGGTAGAGCTCGATGCCGCAACGGCCGAAAGTCAAGCAGCGCAGGCTCTCGCGCGAATTCGCGGTTCCGAAGCTGACATGCACGCCATTGAACATGGCGGCACACAGGAGGAAGTGCTCACGATTCAAGCGCAAATGGTCAAGGCGGTGGCCGATCGCGATGCAGCCCAACGAAACCTCGATGCATTGCAGAGGCTGCAGCAAACCGGAGCCGCCTCGCCCGGAGAAGTTCGTGCGGGACAGGCGCAGCTTTCAACCGCCGAAGCCCAGGTGAAATTACTGCAATCGAAACAGAATGAGCGTTATTCACGGCCGGAGATATCGAGTGTCCAGGCGAAGCAATCTGAGGCGCAGAGCGCATATTCGGCGACACAGGATATTCTCCGGCAGCTTGTGATTCGGGCGCCGTTCGCGGGTGTTGTTTATTCCCTTCCGGTGCGACAGGGCACTTATGTAAACCCTGGAGATTTAGTTTTGCAGGAAGCCGATCTGTCGAAGATTCTGGTGCGCGCATATGTGGATGAGCCGGATGTCGCGCGACTTTCGCCGGGGCAAAGAATAGAAGTGACCTGGGACGCTGTGCCGGGTCGCATCTGGACTGGCGCGGTGAGTTCCATCCCTGCAGCAGTGAAGCTCCATGGCACCCGCAATGTCGGTGAGACAACTTGCACAGTCCCCAACCAGGATTTCAAGTTATTGCCGAATATCAACGTCGGAGTGACTATTGTGACCGCGGAGCACGATCACGTGCTTATCGTCCCGCGCGAAGCTCTGCGCATGGATGCCGGCAAGCCTTATCTTTACGTGGTCGCTAACAATGAGATCCAGCAGCGAAATGTGGAGACAGCGATCTCAGATCTCACCAAGGCTGAGATCACCAGTGGAGTGTCCGAGGGCATGAAGGTCGCTCTCAGTGCAGTGAATTCCAAACCTTTGCACGATCATATTCCAGTGAAAGTGGTGCAATAGAAATGCGTTGCTTGTTGTCGCTTCTAGTTATCGGCGTTGTCGGAGTTTCAATCGCTACTGCCGGAGCCGATGAAACCGCTCCTTCTTTGATCGCGAATGGCCGCGTGGACGAGGCAATTGCCAGTTTGCACGGGCAAATCAGCGCGTCGCCAAATGATGCTCAGGCACACAATCTGTTGTGCCGGGCCTATTTCAGTTTAGGAGAGTGGGACCGCGGAATTTCTGATTGCGAGAGGGCGGTCGCGCTTGCTCCGAACAACAGCCAGTTCCATTTGTGGCTGGGCAGAATTTACGGCGAGAAGGCCGACACTGCCAGTTTTATGACAGCCGCAGGACTAGCTCGCAGAGTCCGCAGCGAGTTTGAAATTGCGGTTCGTCTAAGTCCGAACAATGTGGACGCGCGTAGTGACTTGGCGGAATTTTATATCGAGGCACCGGCAATTGTCGGGGGCGGACAGGGCAAAGCAGAAGCGCAGGCAAACTCATTGGTCACCATCGATCCAGCTTGCGCCCATTTTGTAAAAGCCCGAATTGCCGAGAAGAAAGGCAACTTTGCTGCAGCCGAACGGGAGTACCACGAGGCGATCGCCGTTGGTCACGGCAGTGCCAGCGCGTGGCTGAATCTGGGACTGTTTTATAAACACCGGGCTCAATTCGACCAGATGGAGCAGGCGCTCCAACACGTACGTACGTCTCGGCTCGATCGGTCCGACGCGCTGGTAGATGCTGCGGAAATCCTGATCCATGCGCAGCGAAACCTGCCCGAAGCAAAGCAGTTGCTGCAGGCATATCTGGCCTCGAGCTCGCTGGTCGAACAGGCCCCAGCATTCAAGGTCCATTTCCTTCTCGGGAATACACACGAAAAACTTGGCCACAAGCAGGACGCGGTATCTGAATACAAGCTTTCGTTGTCTTTGGCGAAAGAATTCCGGCCAGCTCAGCAGGCTTTGCAGCGCGTGAGCCGATAGCTTTGCCTGGCGAGGACTACTCGACGAGATCTATCTCAGTAATCAACTTTATTTCACACCGAAGGTGAGGCTATGAAACCTGCCCTGGGTAGGGTTCGCGTGTGTTTGTACTCGCTGCTGACGACTTTGGTGGCAATATGCACCGCGTTCCCAGTCGCTGCGGAGACGATTTCCTTGAAGCGCGCAGTCGAACTTGCGTTAGCGCACAGTCCCGCGGCAGCACAAGCGAAGGCAGACAATCAGCGGGCATTCGCCTCTTATCGGGAAGCCAAGGACCAGTATTTACCCCAACTCATGATCGGTTCCGGCCTCGGCGATTCGTGGGGATATCCATTGAGCTTGGAGGGATCGGCGCCATCATTGGTCAATATCAACGCACAGTCCGCATTGTTCAACCCTGCACTGCGAGATTTTATCCGGGCCGCGCGCAATGAATACAAAGCGATGGCAGAGGAAAGCAAAGACCGACACAACCAGATTGTTCAGGACACAGTGCTTGTTTATCTGAGGTCGCGGAACAGCGGGTGCAAGCGGGCGTTGATAGTGAGCAAACGGGCAAGCAAGCGCGGTTGGCGAGTGCGCGTGCGCATTTGCGCCTAATTCAGGCAGAAGGCTCGATTGACGTGTTACGAACGACCTTGTCACAGCTGACCGGCGTGCCGGTTAATTCGTTAGGTACGGCCCCCGATTCAGTGCCGTCGTTGCCCGAAGTGCCAAAGAGTGGTGATCCCGCCAAGGCACAAGAATCAAGTCCTGCAGTCTTGTTTGCGCAGCAACATGCGATTGCCCAAAGTTTCAGGGCGCGCGGAGAGCACCGGTCACTGTGGCCATCAGTTGATTTCGCTACGCAGTACGCGGTGCTGGCAAAATTTAATAACTGGACGCAGTTTTTTCCCAATAACGTATTCGAGCGAAATAATGCGACGGTGGGAGTGGTGATCCGCTTTCCTTTTTTCAATCCTTCCCAGCACGCTCACGCGCAGGTAGCCGACGCTGAAGCTATTCGGGCGAACAAAGAAGTGGAAGCCACTAAGAACCAAGTCTCCCAGCAGGAACTCAAGCTGCGGCGCTCCGTCGAGCAATTGCAAGCGGCCCAACAGGTTTCTGAGCTGGAATATGAGATCGCACAATCGAATGTTGAAGCGGTCGATATTCGCATAAAGTCGGGGACGGCTACCGTGAACGAAGGCGAGCAGGCGCGGACCGAATTGTACGCAAAATACAACGCATTACAGGACGCAAATTTCGAGTTGCTGCGCGCGCGGGTGAACCTTCTACGTATGACGGGAGAGCTGGAATCCTGGGTAGATCGAGCCAAGTAGGGCAGCTCTGGCGGGCAGGCTTTTTGCACTATTCGGTGCTCCCATACGCCGTTCAGGGCGAAGGCATTGCATGACGTTGAACCGCGCTTTAGGCTTAAGTATCCAAGAAAGGAATTCCTGACCTGCGCCCTAGGGTTTCCCAGAAGGTGACCTACTGGATGCGCAAACCCCTGGCCTTCAGCCCGCGAATGTTAAGATAAGAACTTACCTATGCCCTTAAAAACATTGTTTCTGAATCCCCCTTCGTTTGAGAATTTTGATGGCGGAGCGGGCTCCCGTTGGCCTGCGACTCGCGAGATTGAGTCGTATTGGTATCCGGTATGGCTGGCTTATCCAACTGGCATGATTGAGGGTGCACGGCTGCTCGACGCCCCCCCACACCATGTTTCTGCGGAAGAGACCATCAACATTGCCAAGGAATATGAGTTCCTGGTGCTTTATACCAGCACGCCGGGATTCCCGGGAGACATTCGGCTGGCAGAGCGGATTAAGCAATCGAATCCCAATATCAAAATTGCTTTCGTGGGCCCGCACGTCACAGTCCTCCCGGAGCAGTCTTTAAAAGAGGGACGCGCCATTGATTTCGTAGTGCGCAAGGAATTCGATTACGCGGTAAAAGAATTTGCAGACGGTAAGCCGGTAGATGAGATTCTCGGAGTTTCCTATCGGAAGAATGGATCGGCAGGGCACAACGCCGACCGGCCGCAGCTTCAAGACCTCGATTCCCTTCCTCACGTTACCGATATCTATCATCGCGACCTGGACGTACGCCGCTATAACGTTCCGTTTCTCCTTCATCCCTATGTGTCGCTTTACACAACTCGTGGATGTCCGGCGCAGTGCACATTCTGTTTGTGGCCGCAGACGACCAGCGGACATGCGTGGCGGAAGCGGTCCACCGACGATGTAGCCCGCGAGATGGCCAAAGCCAAAGAATACTGGCCATACGTGAGGGAATTTTTCTTCGACGACGATACGTTTAATATCCAAAAGGCGCGGACAGTCGAGCTGTGTGCCAAGCTGAAGCCTCTGAAGCTCACATGGTCCTGCACTTCACGAGTCACGACCGACTACGAAACGCTAAAGGCGATGCGCGAAGCCGGATGTCGGCTCCTCATTGTGGGTTATGAATCCGGAGATGCGCAGATCCTCAAGAATATTAAGAAAGGCGCAACTCTGGAGCGCGCCCGCCAGTTTACAAAGGATGCCCACAAACTAGGACTAGTGATTCACGGCGACTTTATTCTTGGCTTGCCGGGAGAAACTCGCGAAACTATCCAGAACACCATGGCATTTGCCAAAGAGCTGGATGTTGAGACCATCCAGGTCTCGGTTGCTCATGCTTATCCGGGAACCGAGCTTTATGACTTCGCTGTGAAAAATAATTTCATGGTGAAAGGGAGCATGGTTGATGCAGGTGGTCACCAGTTGGCTCACATCGAGTATCCAGGGCTGCCCGCAGACGAGATCCTGCATTCCGTCCATCGTTTCTATGACGAGTATTACTTCCGCCCGAAAGCGGTTTTTCGCATCTTGAGAAAAGCGGCGTTCAACTCTGGAGATCGCAAGCGGCTCTACAAAGACGCCAAGACGTTCCTGAAAGTGAGAGCAATGCGGAACAAACTGGTGAAAGACAACGCCGAAGGAAAACCGCAGACCGCTGCTCCGCCGCCACCGGAAACCGTGCAGGTCTAAGGGCAGGTGAATTCCCGCAAGTATCTAGTTCTCGCCGGCGTTAGCGTATTTGCGCCTTTGGGCGATTCCCTGCTTTCGTATGGCATGAAGCAGGTTGGTAATATTTCCCTGAAGAATTTCCCTGACCTGCTGCTTGCAATAACGAATCCCTGGGTGGGTCTGGGGATTGTTTTTCTGTGTGGTTTTTTTGCTTCCTACATGATCGCGCTTTCCTGGGCGGATCTGACGTACGTGCTACCTGCAAGTTCTCTGGGGTATGTGCTTCTGGCCCTCATTGCGCGATTTGCCCTGCACGAGCGGATCAGCCTGATGCGGTGGCTTGGGATCGCTTTGGTGTCGGCGGGTGTCGGGTTCGTCACCAGCGGCCCAGAGCGGACGAGCGGGGCACCGCGCCAATTCGCGAATGACGATGTGGCGGCGGAGCCTTCGTGATCAAACACGCAATCAGTAATCTGAACGGCTGGCTGGCAA
>QHZX01000528.1 GCA_003224835.1 Acidobacteriota bacterium
TACTCCGACACTCACTCCCAAGCTGCTGTGCGGTCGTGCTTAGTTGTACTCCTTTCGCCAGGCTGCGATCTTCCGCCGCGCATCGAACAGCTTGTTCGCCAATCCACGGTTCTCGGTGAACAATATCCAAATGTGCTGACGAACTCAGGTCGGTCGCTGGGGCCGAAGTGTAGCGCGTTCAGGCAATATTTATTTTCATCAGCTACGATGGTTGGTTTAATGACGGGCGAGCCCGAGTCGAGAAAGAGGAAGGTGTGTTGTGCGAAAAATTCTTCTGCTCCCGTTGATTTCACTTTCATTAGCGCTCGGCGCAAAGCTGCAAGCTCAGGCGCCCGTTCCAGCTCTCAAAAAGATTGCGCAGTTTGATTTACCGGGGCCGCCCGGCAAGCGCTTTGACTACCTTACGATCGACTCTGACGATCATTATTTAATTTCGGCTCACCTCGCTGCAGGCCGGACCTACGTGATCGATGTGCGCACTAATAAAGTTGTTGCGACAGTTTCGGACACGCCTGGAGCCGAAGGTGTCGAGTACGTGCCAGAGTTGAAAAAATTCTATACATCAAATGCCGGCGATAACACGATTGGCGTCGTGGACATGCGCCAAATGAAAGTCGTGAAGAAGCTCCGGACCGAAGCCAAGCCTGACGGAAGCGCTTATGCCGCACCCTTTCACAAACTCTATGTTTCGGACGAGCGAGGCAAAGCCGAAGCGATCGTTGACGTGACGAAGGACGAGATTGTGAAAACGCTTCACTTCAATAGCGAGACTGGCATGCCACAGTATGATCCGGTGGCTCATAAGGTTTACGTGAATTTGCAGGATGAGAATATCTTTGCAGTGATTGATCCCGCCACTGACCAGGTGATCGGCCGGTATAGCGTTGGCCGCTGCAAAGGCAACCATGGCATGACGCTTGACCCGGACCATCATCGTGCGTTTCTTTCATGCGAAGAGAATAATCTTATGACCGTATTCGATCTCGATAAACATGAACCCATTGCGTATCTCGCGATGGCAGATGGTCCGGACGTGATCAAGTTCGATCCGGGCCTCGGCCGAATTTACGCCGCCTGTTACAGCGGTGCCATCTCTGTCTTTCACCAAGATGACCCGCAGCACTACCGCAAACTCGAGGATTTTAAAGTTCAACATGCAGTACACAGTCTTGCGGTAGACACCGAAACTCATCGCGTCTATACGCCAGAGCAAGAGGAAAACGGAAAGCCTGTGGCCCGGATGGTCGTGTATGAGGCCGGAAAGTAGCGGAGACAGCCTGCCCAACTTCGAAGTTTTCTCCGTAAATTGTAATCATGGTTTCTCAGCGGGAATCCTGATTGTGGAAGACGACATCGAACTCCATTGTGGACGCCGACTGCTTCCGCCGCGACCATCGAAAAGAAGATCGCGGACGTTCTGAAGAAGGGCTTTGAGGCTGAATGCCCCTGTCCGATCATGCAGAACAAAGGGGAAGCTTCTCCAAATTTCAACCGCTCAGGAAATCCCGAGCGACTATCAGCAGGTCCTGAAGATTGTTGACAAAAAAGGCGACTACAAGGCAAATGTGTTGAAGGTGAACATTCCCCGGAATGATCTGCAGGTGAAGATTGCAGGTCATGCGGTACCGACTCCTTTCGGTTTTGGCGGCTGGTTCGCGATGACGAAAGGGGACGGCGGCGAAGAGGTACTCATGGGTGACCTTGTATTGACAGAGGGAGAAGTAAGTCATGTTATGTCCGCGCTGCTGGATCATGGGATCGAAGTGACGGCCCTGCACAATCATTTTTTTTGGGACGATCCGCGAGTGTTCTTCATGCACATCCATGGCCACGGTAAGGCTGTTGACTTGGCGAACCAACTCAAACCAGCCATAGATCTGATCGGGCTTGCGAAAGAAGGAGAATCCGCATCGGTGCAAAAACCGGCGAGCGCCAAGCAAGGAACAACGCTTGATACGGATCGCATAGCAAAAATCGTCGGCCATGCCGGTGAGCAGAATGGTCCAGTGTACAAAATCACGCTCGGACGAGACGACGTCAATCTCAAAGACATGGGAGCCACGATCAATGCCCGCATGGGCCTCAACACGTGGGCGGCCTTTGTTGGAACAAACGACGATGCTGCTGTTGCTGGCGATATTGCAATGCTCGAAAACGAGGTGACGCCTGTACTAAAATCGCTTCGGTCAAGTGGTCTGGACGTTGTAGCTATTCACCACCACATGATCAACACGACCCCGACCATCATCTTCCTGCATTATTGGGGTCGTGGGCCTGCGGACCACAACCTGTGTCTGTGGAGCGTGCCCAGACGTTCTCGTTTACCTTCCGAGAGCTGTTGCTTTATTTTCTTCGTCTCGGCACATTCGGTTTTGGCGGGCCGATCGCCCTCGCAGGCTACATGCAAAGAGACTTGGTGGAAGAACGCCAGTGGGTCTCAAACTCGGACTACCTGGAGGGGCTCGCTTTCTCACAACTTTCCCCCGGGCCGTTAGCGGCTCAGTTAGCAATGTATATAGGGTGGCTGCGCGCTGGATTCATAGGCGCAACGCTGGTCGCAGTCGCCTTTATCCTACCTTCATTTCTGATGGCTGTCGTCCTGGCTGCGGTCTATGTGCACTTCGGCAGCCTGCCATGGATACAAGGCATGTTTTACGGCATCGGCGCGGCGGTAATCGCGATCATCGCGCGAAGCGCTTTAAAGCTTGTACGTGGAACCGTGGGCAAGGATTGGCTGCTGTGGACGATCTTCGCCGCTCTGGCGATAACTACAGCCTGGACTCAGTCTGAAATTGTTTGGCTATTTATTCTATGCGGCGTCGTCGCGGTGCTGGTCAAAGCGCCGCCCAAGCCAGGACGAGCGCGATCCATGGTTTGTCTTGCCGTCGTGAATCCTATGTTGGCAGGAATTTATGGAGTGGCGGCAGTTGCAACGCTCAGGGTTCTCTTTCTCTTCTTCTTAAAGGCTGGGGCCTTCGTATTCGGAAGCGGCTTAGCAATTGTGCCTTTCCTGTATGGTGGGGTTGTGGTCAAGTTCCACTGGCTCACTGAACGGCAGTTCGTAGATGCCGTCGCGGTCGCAATGATCACTCCAGGTCCGGTTGTCATAACCTCAGCGTTCATCGGATTTCTGGTGGCGGGAACCGTGGGCGCTATCGTCGCAGCCGCGGCGGTTTTTGCGCCTCCATATCTGATTGTCGTATTCGGCGCACCGTATTACCGACGCTTCGCCCAGAATCGCCAAGTCAAAGCTTTCGTGCAGGGTGTCACGGCAGCTGCTGTAGGTGCAATCGCTGGAGCCGCATACATTCTCGCTCGCCGATCTCTTGTTGACCTAACGACGGTGGTGATCGCCCTCATAACTCTGACGCTTCTGATGCTCACCAAGAAGGTTCCAGAACCGATCGCGATTGTTGGGGCTGGGATTGTTGGAGTTCTCCTGCACGGAAAAATGGGATAAGGATGTCTGCCGATATCCTGTCCAACCTTCGCATCTGTTTATGCATTACCATTCTCTTTCCGCTAGCACTGTTTCTCCAGGCACAATCCGAGCCGAGTACGCCAAGAACGAGAGAGATCGGCGCCCAAGAGCCTCTTCGAACAGCAGAAGCAACGCCGGTGCAACAAGCTCCGAATCTGGATGGAACACTGGACGATCCAGTTTGGCAAAAAGCCACTCCAATCAGCAATTTTCTCCAGCGCGAACCGTTTGAGGGACAAGCATCAACGGAAAAGACTGAAGTACGGATTATTTACACCAAGCACAGCGTCTACTTCGGTATCAAGTGCTTTGATTCGTCCCCCAAGAAGATAATCGCTACGGAACTTCGTCGCGACGTAAGCCAGGAATTAGACGACTATTTCGAAATCATTATTGACTCTGCTCACGATCGACGGAACGCGTACGTTTTTCAGATTAATCCAC
>QHZX01000176.1 GCA_003224835.1 Acidobacteriota bacterium
GTCATTAAAACAGTCATTGAGCCAGAACTGCCCGGGTTTTGGATCAGAAGTGCATCGCTGGATGCTTGAATCGAAAAATCAGGCTGAATTGTGATCGCAGTAGGTCCCGACGTCGAAGCCACGTAATTGGTGTCGCCGCCATAGCTTGCGGTTATGGTGTATTGCCCGTTTGCTAGCTGCGTCGCGCTCAATGTCGCGGTAGTCGTAAATCCCAAAGGTCCGTTGCTGGTTGCGACCCCGGCCGATCCAAGGTTATTGGAACCCGAAAAAAAATTCACTGAGCCCGTAGGCGGATTTCCTAAACTACCAGTAAGAATATTTGCGGTCAGCGTTGCGCCTTGTGGCGCTCCGGCTGAGGTTAACGCCGTGCTGGTATTTGCCTGAGTAATCGAGAAACTCAGGGGAGAAGACGTACTTTGCTTGAAGCTGCCATCGCCGAGGTAAGTCCCTGTCATCGAGTGCTGCCCTACGGCGAAGAAGGTCGTTAAGTTCAATATGGCCGTGTTGCCTTCACTGTTCAACGTGTAGGGCCCCGGATTGATGTTTTGCGACGAGTCCGTGAAACTTACACTGCCCGTCGGAATTCCGTGCCCGGATACGCCCTTTACGTCACTGCGAACATAAACGAAGCTGCCATACGGGCCGGTAGTGAAGCTATTCTGGCCCTGATCGATTGCCTCTATACTGGTCGTGCTGTTTTCGGGGGTGACCGTCAACAAGAGACCGTTGAATGAAACGCTCGAGCCGAACTTCCCGTCACCCGGGTAATACGCCGCAATAGTTTGCGTGCCACCAGGCAGGGCGTCTGTTGTAAGCGATCCGCTTCCATTGCTCAAACTCGCAAAGCCGAGCCCAGAAACCTGATTCGAACTTACAGCCTTCACGCCAACGTCACCCGTTGGGACGCCACTGTTTGCCGCGACAGCAACATCAACAGTTACTGGCGTACCGTGCTGGATCGTTCCCGGATTTCCCGATGCAAATTTGATTGTCGTCGTGGTCGCATTGAAATTTGCCGCACCCCAGGCATTTACGAGGTTAGCCACATTCACCGAGCCTAAGCCGGAGGCTAGGTCGTAACCCGCACCTGCTTTAAATTGGGCGTTTGCTGTCCCATACCCATTCTCACCTGGGACCGAGTTGTTGCCGATCGTGACGTCGTTGAAAATACAGCTTGTGCCCGGCAATGTGCTTGTACTTGACCCATTGCAACTTGTAAAGGTCTCCCCGGCCGCAAGCGAATATAGAACATAATCTGCCTGTCCTTGCCGAAACACCTGATTATTAGAAAGACGGAACATCTCGAGATCAACAAGTGCCATTATTCCGGCGAAGCTTGGCGACGCCGCGGAGGTGCCACCAACGGCGAAGAAGGAGATGAATCCCTGGGAGTCTGGGACGCAGGATCCTTCCGCACACAGTAAATAAGGATCGTTGAAAGCCGCTGAGCTTAAAGACACGTCAGGAACATCACGCGCGCTGTCATTGGGCATGCCAGGCAGGCTCAATGACTGAAAAGGTGGCTTGCTCACTAGCGCGCTTGCGCCACCACCTCCGGCCAGCACAATGGGCCCGAAGGTAGAACAGAAGTCCGGAGGGCAGCTCTCGTTCCACACGTCTTCGGGAATATATGAGATAGCGGATTCAAAACCACTTCCATTTCTAGACTTCCAGTACTTAGAGGGTTGACTGTTTTCATTGAATACCGTTCCGCCTACTGCGACCGTGTAGGCGGTTGAAGACAACAAGTTCACAGACACGCGACCATCCGACGTCGGCTCTCCTGTCGGGGTGCAGCCAGCTTCTCCGGAATCGCCCGATGAGACGAAATAGGTAATCCCCTGCGCCGCCGCCTGCTCAGCGAGATTTGAGATTGCCTGCGCTTCTGCACTGGCGTCCAACTCACAGGTACTGAAACTTTCGGTCATGATGTCGGCCAAGTTGTTGTCGATGATGTACAACTCAGAGAGATCTACACCGTCAGTGGTGTTGGTCGACGCGGAGATTACGAGATCTACCGTCGCCTGCGGTGCCACGGCTCCGCTCCAAGAAGCGTCTAAAGTAGCTTCGATCTCCTCACCAGCCCCCAAATTCCCTGGGTCGGGTCCATCGACAACAACGTTGAAGGTGCCGCAACACAGATTGAATATGTTTCTGAAATTGTTTACGTCCGCTCCTCCGTTAAATAGGTTGCTGCGACCCACAACTCCAATTGTGATCGCACCACCGCCGTTGTTCGTCTGGTATACAGGATTAATGTTGTAGATCACGGCATAGTCTGCAGGAGCTAGAGCGAAAACATTTCCCTCAGGAGGAGAAAAAGTAGTCTGCGGGCTCGCGCCACTCTTGTACTCGGCACGAATTTTTTCAGGGGCTATTCGAAGGTTGGGCTTCTTTTTGAAATCGTGCAAACTCCATACTCCCGCCACCACTGGCGCCAGTGCGCTTGGAATTTGCGGGTCGCTGGCGTTGGCCCAGTGCTCTTCTCCGTTCACCGCGAACCTGTGGATCGAGGTATGCAGCGCTTCTTCTACCTGGCCCTCGGTACCGGAGAATTCAATGACCGAACGGCCGCGTGAGACACGATTCACTTGGAAGCCGTGGGTCTGCAGCCATCCAGTGACGATCTGCACGTCCTGATCGGCGGGGCCGAATTGCGCTCCGAATTCATCGGGCGTTAGCCACTTGTGGTAGTGCGGCGAGGCTTTGTCCTGCTGATTGTCGAGCAGGGTGCGCAGGCCATGCTCTTGCTCGGGGCTGCGCTTCAGCACCAGCAACATGCGGTTCAGAGGGAGGTCGGGCGAAGCGGCACCAATATCAAAGCGTCGTTGCGCCAGTGGATGGGTGTTTCCCTTTAAAGTTGTCAGCTGCGATTCGAACACGGGCTGAGTGATACGCGGCTGTGACGAAATCTGTTGCCCGAAGCTGGTGATCGCAAGAAAACAAGAACACACTACGAGACACGAGAACCGGGGGAAACGGGTGCCCATCCTAAAACTCCTGTGCCGAAGCTCAAGTTTTGCGAGCACAGAATTGGCGGCGGGGAAGGGCCAGCAACTCTGGATTGCCGAAATAATGCCCCTTCTCGCGGGTATCGTCAAGATAAATTGCTGGAAGTGAATGATTTTGCAGCTATCTAAGGCGAATTACCGTGGTGAAATGACAGCCCCAAACGGACTTTCCTGTTCCAGTTGCTGTGCCGGCGCCCTGGTTGGAACTTTCTCGTGACGTCGCAAGAATAGGTACACCATTACTAACGCCATGATCGCAAGCGCAAGAATGACGGTTATCGGGTGCTTGCGCCGTTGTGGAGGTACAAACATAGAACTTCGATGCCGAAATACCGGACGGCGAAGTTGTGGGTTTCACGTAGCACTTCCCTCGAATAGTGGCGGGAGATAATCGGGTGGCGCCGTTGCGGCCCCGTAGCTGAACNNNNTCAGCAGAAATTCTTAAATATCTTGTGAGTGTTGCGACACAGTGGTCCGGTTCCGGACCCATCAGCGATGATCAAAACACAGCGAGCTAGCGCGCAGCAGACCGATGTGCGCGGAGGCGGAATTACGGTTGCTTGGAATTCTGTTTCAGGCGGCGTTCTTTTTCTTCGAGCAGGCGGTTGATCTCTCTTACTAGTTCCATCAACTTATCGGGATCTTGTTCGTTCGCAGCATGTTCGCAGAGCTGCATCCATTTTTCTTTCTTCTCGCCTTCCAAAAAAACGCCTCCGGTGCGGCAGTAGGCTGCTTTATATATATCAGGTACCCGCGTTTAGCAGGTCTGTTCGATTTCGAACTAAACCTGCCACCAGGGGGTCTCACTAGGACTCGTTTAATCAGGCGAGAGACGGCCCCGTCGATCCACCGACTTTATTGAGATTGGACGACGCGAGGAGGCTAGCGAACGACAATGCTAACCAGCTTGCCGGTGAAAATTACTTTGACGATCTGTTTTCCGGCGATGTAGCTCTGGAATTTTTCATCGGCCAGAGCCCTCTGCTTGATCTCCTCTTCGCCGACGCCGGGCGCGATCACGATCTTGCCGCGCAGTTTTCCGTTCACCTGGACAGGAATTTCGATCTCTTCTTCTTTCGCAAGCTCAGGATCGTATTTCGGCCACGGCGCCTTCAGCAGACTGCTCTTTCCACCGAGCATCTCCCAAAGTTCATGGGCGAGAAATGGGGCAAACGGCGCGAGCAAGAGGACGAGATTGCGCTGAACATCCGCAAGTAGTGATAGGGGAATCGCCGGCGAGGACGCCCGCTCCCCAACGATCTCTGAGGAGTAGAGCTCATTTACTAGTTCCATCGTCGCAGCGATGCAAGTATTGAAATGCCAGCGGCCCTGGAAATCGTCAGTGACACGCTTGATCGTCTGGTGGAGCTTGCGCTGAATGGCACGGGCTTCCGGCGACAACTCGGTTGGAATTGATTTGTTCCAAGCCGCGTCATTGGGATGAGCATTTTTGGCGACGAACCGGTACAGGCGGCTCAAGAAACGCTGAATGCCTTCGATACCGCTTTCCTGCCAATCCAAATCGCGATCTGGAGGCGCGGCAAAAAGGCTGTACATACGTGCCGCATCGGCGCCGAAGCGCGCGATCATTTCATCGGGCGCGACTACATTGCCGAGGCTCTTCGACATTTTCGCGCCGCCTTTGATCACCATACCTTGGGTGAACAGACGCTCGACGGGCTCGCTATTCTTGATGAGGCCGAGGTCGCGCATGAACTTGGTCCAGAAACGCGAATAAATCAGGTGAAGAATGGCGTGCTCGACGCCGCCGATGTACTGGTCGATTCCCTTCTCGCCAAACCAGTAACCGGCGATCTTGGAATCAAACGGAGCGCGCTCGTTGTGCGCATCGGTATAGCGGTAGAAATACCAGGAGGAATCGACGAATGTGTCCATGGTGTCGGTTTCGCGACGGGCGAGGCCGCCACATTTCGGACACGTGGTGTTCAAGAATTCTGGAACTTGTACTAATGGTGAGCCACCCGTCAGCGTGATTTCCACATTTTCAGGGAGAATGACAGGTAAATCTTTTTCCGCGACGGGAACTACGCCGTCCTCGTCGCAATAGACCATGGGAATCGGCGTTCCCCAGTAGCGCTGGCGCGAGATGCCCCAGTCTTTTAGGCGGAACGTGACCGTGGCTTTGCCGAAGCCTTTTTGTTCGGCGAAGGCGAGGGTGGTGAAAGGCATCTCTCCCGACTGTGTGGGTCGGACACTCTTGTCCGACACTTCTTTCGCGGGCGACGGCGCCCGGGCCACACTTGGTTCTATTACCTGGCGAATTTCAATCCCATACTTTTTCGCAAACTCAAAATCCCGCTCATCATGCGCCGGAACGCTCATGATGGCGCCGGTTCCGTAGTCCATCAGAATGTAATTCGCCACCCAGACCGGGACCTTCTCGCCGTTATACGGGTTAATCGCGAAGTGACCGGTATTCACGCCATGCTTTTCAATATTGCCGATGTCGCCCGTTTCCTTCGCTTTCGCCTGCTCGGCAATGAGCTGGTCCACTTTCTTGCGCAGCTCAGGATCGGCCGCTGCCAACTTTTCGGTGATCGTATGTTGAGGCGCGAGCTGGACCGAAGTTGCTCCGAGGATCGTGTCGACGCGAGTAGTAAAGACCGAAATCTTTTCTCCGCTTGGACCGTCCAGCCGAAAATCGACCAGCGTGCCTTCGCTTCTGCCGATCCAGTTGCGCTGCATGATGCGCACTTTTTCCGGCCAACCTGGAAGGCGATCCAAGTCGCGGAGCAACTCATCCGCGTAATTCGTAATACGCAAGAACCATTGTTCGAGCTCTCGCTGCTCGACCGGCGTGTCTTCATGCCGCCAGCAGCAGCCTCCGACGACTTGCTCATTGGCAAGCACGGTGGCGCACTTCGGACACCAGTTCACTTTGCTCTTTTTACGGTAGGCCAAGCCGCGCCTGTAAAGCTTTAAGAAGAACCATTGGTTCCACTTGTAATAGTCTGGCAGGCAAGTAGTTATCTCACGCGACCAGTCATAGCCAAAGCCCAGGCGCTTCATCTGCGCCTTCATGTTGGCGATGTTGCGGAGGGTCCACTCGCGCGGCGGCACTTTCGCAGAAATCGCTGCATTCTCGGCGGGCAAACCAAATGAGTCCCATCCCATGGGATGAAGGACGTTGTAGCCGTTCATCCACATGTAGCGTGCGAGCGCGTCGCCGATGGCATAGTTGCGCACGTGGCCCATGTGGAGCGCGCCGGAGGGATACGGCAACATTTCCAGCACGTAATATTTTGGCTTGCTGGAATGCGGCTCGGCGGCATAGAGCGAGGAATCCTGCTGCCAGCGCTTGAACCACTTCTCCTCGATTTGGTGCGGGTTATATCGCTCGTCTCGGCCGCGGTCTTCCCTATTCGGCTCTTCAGCAGCCGACGCAGACTTCACGATGGTGCGTTCCTCTTGCGGCATGGTTGGAACTAGATTTTACAATGTAAGGAAAAACGGCGCGGGGGAGGATGCGTTTCTGATTACCTATCGGACGAGCCCCGGACGCACCACTAGGATTTCCCACAGGCCCCAAAGCGCAGCTATCGGGCCACCCCAGATGCACAACAGAGATCTCCAGCTCAGTTTGGTGAGAAGATCGCTTTCACTATCCTTTGAGATCACGAATGGGCCGTTGCCCTTCACCATTACTACGGGAGGATTCAGGTCGAATTCTTTTGTCTTGTCTGGCGGGCCAATCGGTGCGAAAGCGCTCAACAGCGGAAATGCCTCGCGACGCTGCAAATCAGCTTCGCCGGCACTGAGAAACCCTGGGCCGATGCGCGAACAATCATCGGGATCTGAGCCGGGATCCTTCCGCGGCCAGGTGTTTACCTGAATTGTGCCAAGCACAAATATTTTGTCGCCGCGCTTAATGGTGTATTCCTGCGAGAACTCGGGAGCCTCGGTGCGGGTCCGGGCAGCAATCATCAGCGCCAGATTGAAATAGTCGGTGCGCTTAGCGGACGGTTTGAGGCGAAGCTCCGAGCCCTTCGGATAAATCATGAGCGTGCCGGTGCCGTCGTTGATGTAGAGTGGCGCGCATAGCTCGTTAATCTTGTCCTTGAGATCGCCGTGCGGATTCGACTCGACAACCAGCCGGTAATAAAGACAATCGGATTGGCTGAGCGGCGAAACCAGTGTGTATGGGCCCATCGCTGTGCCGCTCACTTCAACGGGCCCAACAGCTGCGGCACGGATGGTGGAGCGGGGGACATTACTAATGCGGCGTTTCAGCTGCAACAGGCGAAAGCCCCGGTAGAACATGTACAGGCCCACGAGTATGCCCGTGCCCGCCCAGAAGAGCGGCTGGCTCAAGATCCAGATCAGGAATTCCATCTCCGATCAGGATACAAACGACTGTCAAGAGCAGAAAGTTACTTGCGTGCGGGATGAAGAAAGCGCCTCATTCAGGAGACTTCACTAGCTTCTTCAACGCTTGCACATTACGGCGATCGTCTCCTGGCTGATCGATCGGCGTCTCCGCTATGAATGCGGCGTGCGCAAGCCGCGGGTGGTTTAACAGACGGCGAAACGGCTCGAATCCAATAGTTCCCTTCCCGACATGCTGGTGCCGATCAAGCTTCGATCCACGGGCGGCTTTCGCGTCGTTGCAATGCCAGACCGGAACATTCTTCAGGCCGATGGTGCTGTCCAGCTTCCGCAACGTTTCTTGAAAACCTCCTTCGGAAACAATGTCGTAACCCGCAACGTGAACGTGACACGTATCGATGCAGGCAGCTACAGGCACGTGGTTCCGGAGATGTTGGATGACTTCGGCAACCTGCTCAAAGCTGCCGCCGAGTGAGTATTCCGCGCCGGCGGTGTTTTCGATCAGGATATTCAGCCCGCCCTTGGCTAAGTCGAGTCCTCTACTGGCGGCAGCGATGGCTGCGGCAGTTTGCAGCAATCCCTGTTCGCGATCGGCGCCGCGGAACGACCCGGGATGAAGGACCAAATACTCCGCACACAGGGCTAGAGCTCGTTCGATTTCGCCGCGGAATGCTTCGATAGATTTGCGAAGAAATACCTCGCTCGTGCCAGCCAGGTTAATCAAATAATTCGTATGAATAACGAGCGGCTTGAGGTCGTACTTCGCGCGCAGTAGATTCATCTGCTCGCATTGCGGGCGACCGAGTTCGTAGGGCTTCCATTGTCGAGGGCTGGAAGAGAAAATCTGAAATGTGTTGCAGCCCAGGCGGTAGGCGCGTTCAGCCGCGTTTTCGACTCCACCGGCGGAAGACGTATGGATCCCAATGCGGCGGGAGGTCAGCTTTGGCGGACGGTGCGGAGGGGATGTCTTCAGGATGTCCTGCTCCGCTGCCATGGACTTGGAACGCGCCATGCTAACAGTATCGCAGGCTCTCCTGCGTAGGTCCGATGAACCTCCGCACAGGATACGGGCGGGGACGCTGGTTCGTCCACGAACCCAACATCAGATTCCGGGCGGGAATATTTACGGGTTTCCGATGCGCCTCGCATAAGCTAGGTGTACCGCCTTCTATACGATAAACTTAGCTTTCGAGGTGAACTCATGCTGGTTGTCATGCAGGCGCATGCCAGAGCGGAAGACATCCGCGCAGTGTGCGACAAAATCGAAGCGCTCGGATACCGTGCTCACTCCATTCCCGGAGCAGAGCGCACCGCCATCGGCATTACCGGAAACCGGGGCGAGATCGAACCCGGAACGCTCGAGGAAATGCCGGGCGTGCAGGAGATCATTCGCGTAACCAGGCCTTATAAGTTGGTCAGCCGGGATATGAAGGCGGAGAACACTGTGGTCTCATTCCCCGGTACCGACGCCACATTTGGCGGCCCGGGACTCGCTATAGTTGCCGGGCCATGCGCCATCGAAAGCCGCGAACAGGCATTCGCCGTGGCTGAGCGGGTGCATCGGTCAGGCGCACAGTTTTTCCGTGGGGGCGCTTACAAGCCGCGAACATCGCCATATTCATTTCAGGGACTGGGTGAAGAAGCACTGCAGATCATGGCAGATATCCGCGATCAGTATGGATTGAAGATCGTAACTGAGGCTATAGACAACGAGTCACTGGAATTAGTCGAACAGTACGCCGATGTGGTCCAGATCGGCGCCCGAAACATGCAGAACTTTTCTTTGCTCAAGCGCGCAGGACGTGGGCGCAAGCCAGTGCTGTTGAAGCGCGGTATGTCGGCTACTTTGGAAGAATTTCTCATGGCCGCTGAGTACGTGATGAGCGAAGGCAATTACAACGTGATTCTTTGCGAGCGCGGTATGCGGACCTTCGCCGATCACACCCGCAACACTTTGGATTTGAGCTTGATCCCTGCGGTGCAACGACTGAGTCATTTGCCGATCGTGGTTGATCCCAGCCACGGCACCGGCAAGCGCAACAAAGTCACGCCATTGTCACGTGCGGCCGTTGCAGTGGGAGCGGATGGGCTGCTCATCGAAGTTCACTGCGAGCCGGATAAAGCCTTGTCGGATGGAATGCAGTCGCTCTATCCAGAACAGTTCGATGAGCTAATGGCGCAGGTCAGGCAGATCGCGCCGGTGGTGAAGAGAACCGTGCCGGGAATTGGGGAGCGGTCGGCACTGGGAGCAACCAGAGCGCGATAAAAAAAGCAGATTCCTCACCGCTAAAGCGGTTCGGAATGACATCATAATTTCTACTCAAAACTACTCTGCTCTTCGGCTTGCGGCCGTCGCCACTCCCAACTTCCGCAATCTATCTTTCGCCTGCATAGCCTCGTTCGTTCGCGGATAGCGTTGCACCACGTGACGTAATGTCGATATGCCGGCGTCCTTCTGGCCTGATTCGATCTGGGCTAGGCCTTTCTTCAGTTCGGCGGAAGCCGCTTTGCTCCCGTCAGGAAAGCTCTGCAGGACTTGGTCATATCCCTTGATCGCGTTCGGATAATCGCCCGATTTAAAGGCGAGTTCGGCAAGATAGAAATACGCATTGCCGGCCAAATCGGTGTTGGGGTAGTTCTTTACGTAATCGGAAAACTCCTGCTTTGCCAGATCGACATTGCCTCCGTTGTAGTCGCGGAGAGCGTTGTTATAAAGCACGTCAGGAGGTGGCACTGCCAACTGAGCCTGCTGCTGTTGTTGCGCCTGCGCCTGTTGGCTGGCCTGCGCCGCAAGACTCTGCTGCGCCTGCTGCATAGCTTCCAGTTGGTTAGTGACTTTGCCGAGGCGGGCCTTCAGTTCGTCGAGACTGTCGTTTAGCGTCTGTAACTGCCCGGAAAGCTGGTCCACGTGATTGTTGGTATCGCTCTGTTGCTTCTGCAGCGCTACCTGCATGTTGGTGATCGCGACCGTCACCTTATTAATGCTGTCGGTGTTCTGGTCCATCAGGTTCTTGATCACGCCCATGCGTTCATCGAGCGATTGCTTCAGCGCGTTCATCTGGTCCTGTATCTGCTGTACCTGGGTTTGCAGTTCGACCAGTTCGCGGTTCACGGCCCAAGCTGGAGTGCCCATGAGCCCAGCCAAAACAATCACGAAAAGCGGGTTGCGGAGGATTTTCATATCAGTCCTAAGATGCGGAAAAAGCCTTAATCGTAAGTGCACCAGAAGAGTCTTCCCAGGTCAAGTTCACGAGAGGGCAGAAGATTGCTCAGATTGATGCCTCTGGCCAAATGCCTGTCCTGGCACCTTTGCGCAGCGGAGGACTAGGCTGGCGCGAGCTGCGAAATCTCGCTCAATGCTCCGGCAAAGGCTTTCAATGCATGATCGATTTGTTCCTTGGTGATGATCAACGGTGGCTGGAAGCGAACCACGTTTCCATAAACGCCTCCGACCCCGACCAGGACACCTTGTCTTAACAAGGCATCGCGGATCGCCTCAGCTTCGGTGTTGGCGGGCGTGAGCTTTTCGTCACGCACGAGTTCGACCCCGATCATCAATCCAAGCCCACGCACCTCGCCGATGAGCGGGTTCTGTTTCTGCAGTTCGCGCAATTTCTTCATCGCATACTCGCCGGTTTCCGCCGCACGGGCCGGCAAATTTTCTTCTTCCATGACTTGAATGTTCGCGAGCGACGCCGCACAGGCCACCGGATTCCCGCCGAACGTTGAAAGATGGTCGCCGGGTTTGTACGACGCCGCAATCTCGGGGCGAGTAGTGTAAGCGCTGAGCGGAAAGCCGTCGGCGATCCCCTTTGCGGTGACTAGGATGTCGGGAGTGACGCCATAGTGCTCGATGGCGAACATTTTGCCGGTGCGGCCGAACCCGGATTGCACTTCATCGGCGATGAAAAGAATTCCGTGCAGATCGAGGATCTTCTTTACTTCGCGGAAATAGTTTTTAGGTGGAACCAAAATGCCGCCTTCACCCATCACCGGTTCCGCTATAAATGCGGCAACATCGCCGGCCGTGGCGAAGCGAATAATTTCATCGATGGACTTGGCGCATTGCCGCGCACATTCCTCGGGATCGGCAATTCCCGGAGCATACGGGCCACCACGTTTTTTGCGACCTTGATTTCCGGTAAGACTTAGAGTACCCCAGCTGCGTCCGTGGAAGCTGCCATGCAAAGAAATGAATTCATGCTTGCCAGTGTAGAGGCGGGCCAGCTTCAATGCTCCTTCGATTGCCTCGGCGCCACCGTTTCCGAAAAATGACTTCGTGAGTCCGTGCGGCGCGATTTGCGCGATCTTTTCCGCGAGATCGGCGACCGGAGCGACATGGTAAAGATACGAAGAACAATGGACGAGTTTTTCCATCTGCGCCTTGGCGGCGGCAACTACGCGCGGATGGTTATGACCGGCGTTGACGACGGAGATCCCGGAAAAACAGTCGAGGTACTCGCGGCCATTTTCGTCCCACACTTTGACGCCGCTGGCGTGATCGATGACGATCGGCGCAACCGACTTTAGAAAGCCGGTCATTACGTAGTCTTTGTATTTTTGGATCGTGTTGGACATGCGCCTCTCAATCTAAGGACACCCTTCGACTTCGCTCAGGGCAGGCTTCGTTTCACGAAGATATTAAAACTTGCGCGAGTGGTCGCTAGCCCAGCGCTCCACCACGACTTTCTTTTCGGTATAGAACTCGACCGCATCGCGACCCTGGCCGTGTTGCACGCCAAAAAAACTATCTTTCCAACCGCTGAACGGGAAATATGCCATGGGCGCGGCGACTCCGATGTTGATGCCGATGTTCCCCGCCGGAGCTTCGTAGCGAAAACGGCGGGCCGCGGCCCCACTCGAAGTGAATAGCGAAGCCTGATTCCCGTATGCGCTACGTTCGAGAAAGGCTAATGCATCGTCGAGACTATTCGCATGAACCAGACTCAAGACTGGACCAAAAATTTCTGTGTCGGCTAGTTCGCTGTTCGTAGGAAGCGCGTCGAGGACGGTCGGCTTGACGAAGTTGCCATTATCGCCGCCAGGGATTCGGGGCTGTCTGCCATCCAGGAGCAATTTCGCGCCCTCCCGGGTGCCGCTATCAATGAGCGATTCCACACGCGTTTTACTCTGCGGGGTGATCACTGGTCCCATCTGCACACCTTCGTCAAGGCCGTTGCCAACTTTTAGCGAG
>QHZX01000529.1 GCA_003224835.1 Acidobacteriota bacterium
TCGGCAATCCCAATAGTGGGCCTAAGTCGTTCCTTAACTGGTGGAATCTGTCGGCTTTCAGAGATCCGACCGCATCCGAGGTTTTCGGGAATGCCCATCGTGGTGTTTTGCGCGGGCCGAAATATGTGAGCATGGATTTCAGTGCGATGAAGACCACGCCCATTACAGAGCGCCTAAGCGCGCAGTTTCGGTTCGAAGCCTTTAATTTCTTGAATCACCCGCTCTTGTCTATGCCAGACCCATTTGTGTCCGACTTGGACCTTGATAATAGTGGAAATCCCAAATTTGGCAGTTTCAACACCATCAGCAGCACAGCAGCCGCCAATCGTCAATTGCAGTTTGCTCTCAAGCTGATTTGGTAGATGGATGCCGGCCGGATTTGACACTTCAAAACACGCCACGGATTACGCGGATTTCATCTTTATATGTAGATCCGTGTTAATCCCGTGGCAAATGAAGTTGCCTTAAATACAGATCAGCTCTCTACCGGATGGTCCTGAATCATTTGTTCTGAGGCATTCCAATATTGCTTCTTGCCGGACCAATACGCTTCAGTTGACATCATGCAAGCTACGGAATGGGCGAAGCCGTTGTCCACGGTGCAATGAGGCTGCTGACGAGAGCGCATGCATTCGAACCAGTTGGCCGTATGCTCCAGCGTCAAATCACCCTGGCCCATTGGCGGGAGCTTGGTTTGACCAGGCAGCAGAATATCTTTCGATGGCCTTACCTTGTCTACATCCGGATTGTCCTCGTGGTTCCCCTTTTCCTCGACCACGCTATAGCGTGGGCTGCCTTCGCCCCCGTGGTTGAAGAGCGTCGCCTTTTTCCCCATGAAACGTGTGAACGACGGCGCATCGTTGCCAAAGCTGGTTGAATAACTGACCAGAAAGCCCTTCGGATATTCGAGCAAGGCCTGGAAGGTGTCGGCGTTCTCGCGGCCATCGTGCCAGGCGAAAATGCCGCCATTGGCCGCGACCGATCGAGGATAGTCATCATTCATGAACCAATGCACCAGATCCATGGCGTGGCTCATCCACTGATCTGGAATTCCGCTGGAGAACTCTCTATATAAACGGAACTCGCAGTAGATCTGTGGGTCGAATGGGCGATAAGGCTTCGTCATCAGCCATTTTCGCCAATCAGTGTCTTGCTCTTTTACTTGTTTGGATTCTGGCCGGCCGCGCCATCTGGGCCCGTGGTAATTCCAAACAATTTCAACTTTACTTACGTCACCGAGAACTCCAGTTTGCACTAAATCGTGGGCCGTGCGGGGGTAAGGTTCGCTGCGGTGCTGCGTACCCACCTGCACGATGCGCTTGTGCTGTTTTACCGCATCACGCGCTGCCTTGGCCTCGGCAAGAACATTGCCCATCGGCTTTTCGACGTAGGCATCTTTATCGGCCTCTGCCGTCAATTTCCTCCAAATATTCGAAGGCTCGCGGCGCACGTCCATAGTATTTAGTATTTTCCTTAACTGCGCGGTCACGGCGCATATTCCACAAGTCGCAGACAGCCGTCATTTCTACGTTCTTATCGATCTTATGTTGGGCGATTATCCAATCGAGTTCCTGGCCTCGGTTGCCTATCCCGATGTGGGCAAGGGAAATTCGATCGTTAGCCCCGAGAATTCTTGCGTATGAAACCGCATTAGGAATGACCGCCGCTCCGATTACCGCAGCTGATCCAGCCAGGAATGTCCTGCGATCGGTCTTTGTCTCTGATTCGCGCATCGTGCTCCTCCGAGTATGCCCGGCATATTTTTTATTGCTTCAAGATACAATGACGGCGATTATCGTTACGCACGTGGGAGAATGTCAACGGGGCATTAACCCCGGTTAATGGAAATCGCTGTGAAAATTCCTCTCGCGAGTTCCGCGAAGAACTTATAACGTATTTCCTTCAATTTCAAAGGAGGGATGCATGAAGCTCATGCTCGCAGTTACAGTTCTATTCCTTGTGTTTTCAGCGCAAGCTCAGACAGGCGGCAAAACGGCTGCCGTGGATGATTCAGATTTGAAGAGCACCGAACAGCAGTGGGTTGAGGCGTACTACAAAGGTGATGGGAAGACACTCGCTCGCTTCGAGACTGATGACTTCACTGTGATTGCGAATGGCCAAAAGGAGACAAAAGCGGAGCAAATCGCCGAGGTTGAGCGCCGAGGACCGGTCGGAGTTCCCGCATCCAATACTGAGGAGGAGATTCGCCATTACGGAGATGTCGCGATAATTACTGGCTTGAGTGGAGGCGCTAATGTGCGCTACACCGCGGTTTGGGTGATGCAGAATGGGCAATGGAAGGTCGTACATCTCCATTATTCAATGGCAGCATAATCGCCGAGTCATTTGGCATAACCGCGTTGCTGGTGAATCCACTCAGATTTCTTGCGACAATTTGATGAATCTATGAATCGACGTGAGGCTTTGCAACTACTCGCATGTTCATCACCGATGGCGGGGCTATGGCCTCATCTTCTTGCGTCAATCCTTCCTTAACCTACATGGCTCTAACCGCGCGGGCCTGT
>QHZX01000177.1:0-559 GCA_003224835.1 Acidobacteriota bacterium
GGAATGTACGATCCCGGAATGCTGGCCGCTATTCGTCAGCAATATCACGCCGCAGGCTGGCAGCACGTATCGGTCTCTCACGCTAGAGATGGCGGCCCGGGCGAAGCCGAACTCTGGCTTCATTTCGAACACAATACCATCCGAAACATCGCCGTTCTGGTTGCGGGCGCGAATCAGGTCAACTTTGTTTCCGTGTCTGGTTCGATCAGTCCGATTGACCTGATGCACTTGGGCGGGCATTTTGGAATCCCCAGAATTGAGGGCGGGGTGGCTATTGCCGGGCCGCACAACGGCGTGGATCAGTATCCGCCGCAACAGCCGGGATATTGAATGGCCTGCGTTTCACCAGACGCACTCAACCATCCCTGAGCTGCGAATCTTTTCGTCCGCTGTGACCAGCGGAATTCCCGATGCGATTGCGGTTGAGCCGATTAATCGGTCGCTTGGATCTTTCGGATAATTCTCCGGCATGTGCGCCGCAATTGACACGATTTCCGGGCTCAGCGATTTCACCGCCACCCGCGATATCGTTTCCCGAACGAACGACTCGACACTTCCT
>QHZX01000177.1:578-6312 GCA_003224835.1 Acidobacteriota bacterium
ATTCGCTGGCGCGCTTTAGCAGAAAGCCGCGCCGGGTCGCTCGACATCCAGATCAACACGTGCGTGTCGAGCAGGATCACTTTGTTTCCCAGTCCTCAAGCGGCGTAATTGGCCCCACAATGTCGCCGACAATCTTTACCTTGCCTGCCATATAACCGAAAACATCTTCAAGTTCGCTCGCAGGCAGCAATTGCGCAACCGGCTTACCACGTTTCGTGATTAAGACAGATTCGCCAGTCTTCTGCACACGATCCATAATCGCTAAACACTTGGCCTTGAATTGCCCTGCTGGAATTCTTTTCATTGCTCACTCTCTTTTTCTTATTTTATCATGACCATGGTCATATATATATGACCACTATTGCGGACGGCAAAAGCGTTACTATGTGTCCCATGTCTCTGACCCGGCGTTCTTTCCTGGCTCTCTCCGCGGCGCTGCCCTGGTCGCTTAAAAGTTCGGCATCGGCATCTGCCGTACCGGTTGGCCTCGAGCTGTATTCCGTGCGCGAGGGTCTCAAGAAAGATCCACAAGCCACGGTACGCGCCGTAGGACAAATGGGATATCAGTGCGTCGAGTTTTATGCCCCTTATTTCGAATGGACCGAGGCTCAGACCAAGCAGATGCGCAAGTTGCTCGACGACCTTGGCGTGCGGTGCTATTCCACCCACAATGACGAAAAGTATTTCAACGCGGAGAACATTAATCGGGCTCGCGACATGAACCTGATTCTCGGCACAAAGTACATGGTTCAGTCGTGGTCCGACCCCAAGCCAAACCTTGATGGATGGAAAGCAGTCGCCGAGAATTTGAACTCGGCCGCAGCGACACTCGAACCCGCTGGCCTCAAGCCTGGCTATCACAATCACGACGCTGAATGGAAGCCCATTGATGGCGTTCGTCCCATGGACGTTCTCGCCAAGAACACCAAGCCGAGCATCATGCTGCAGCTTGATGTTGGAACCTGTGTCAAAGCGGGCGCCGACCCGGTCCCCTGGATTCGCGCCAACCCGGGTCGAATTCACTCGCTGCACTTAAAAGACTGGTCCTCAGATCCTGCGAAGGAGTACAAGGTCCTGTTCGGGGAAGGCGATGCCAAATGGAAAGACATCTTTGCCGCTGCTGAGAGTGTCGGCGGCGTTGAATACTACCTGATTGAGCAGGAAGGCAGCCGCTTCAGCGAATTGGAAACCGCCCGACGCTGCCTGCAGAACTATCGTTCCATGCGCGCCTGACGCTGGCGGCAAAGCCCTGACGCTGCTTCGGAAGCGGTAAAATACAGCTTTGCCATACCCTGCTCTCCGAGGCTCCATGTTCGAAGTTACGGTTGAAGATTCATTTGCCGCCGGCCATTACTTGCGCAACTACAAAGGCAAGTGCGAGAAGCCTCACGGCCACAACTACAAAATTCGCGTCACCCTGGCCGGCAAGGAACTCGACAAAGCCGGGCTACTGCTCGATTTCAAAGACTTGCGGGAAGTCATGCGGCACGTTATCGACCGGCTCGATCACCAGATGATCAATGAGCTGGAGCCGTTTATCGAGCTCAACCCATCGGCAGAAAATCTGGCTAAGTATTTTTACGATGAGACCAACGGGCGCATGGCGCAAGTCACGAATGGGCGAGTGCACGTGAAGGATGTCACCGTATTCGAAACCGATAGCACGACAGCCAAGTACTCCGAGTGAGATTTATGGCGATAGTTGCTCCTATTGCGGCAGCTAAGGGCTGAAAGCTTTTGTTATGCAGATTACGGAGATTTACAAGTCGCTGCAGGGAGAGTCCACATACGCTGGGATGCCTTGCGTCTTTGTACGGCTGACCGGATGTAATCTGCGCTGCGTCTGGTGCGATACGGAATACAGTTTTTACGGCGGCAAGAAAGTGACTCCCGAGCAGGTCTTCGATGAGGTCGAAAGCCTGAGCCTGGCTCCTGGACTGGTTGAGATCACTGGAGGCGAGCCAATGTTGCAGGAGCGCGAATTGGTTCCACTGATGCAGCGAATGCATGAGGCGGGGTACAAGGTCTTGCTTGAAACCAGTGGAGAACGGCCACTGGAGCGGGTTCCGGCAGGTGTCGTAAAGATCGTAGACGTAAAGTGCCCGGACTCGGGCGAGGGTGACACTTTCCACATGGAAAATCTCGAGACCCTTAAGCCCCACGATGAAGTCAAATTTGTGATCAGCGGGCGGGGCGATTACGAGTTCGCCCGCGATTTCACACGGCGGCACGATCTCGCCCATCGAGTCAATGCAGTGCTATTTTCGCCCGCGTTCAGCAAGGATGCTTCCGGTGCGCGGGACGCATCCAACTGTTTGCTCGACCCCCAGCAGTTGGCAGAATGGATGCTCGAAGACCACGTTTCAGCCCGGCTGGCATTGCAGATTCACAAGCTGATCTGGGATCCGGCGATGAAGGGAGTTTGAGGAGTGCAGATTTTAGAGTGCAGATTTTAGAGTGCAGATTTCAGAGTGCAGATTTCAGAGTGCAGATTTCAGATTTTAGATTGCAGAATTGAAATCTTCAATCTGAAATCTAAAATTTTAAGTCTGCAATTTTAAAAATGATTCAATCCCGTAAATCTCGCGCCGTCGTTCTCCTCAGCGGAGGCATGGACTCTACCGTCTGTGCGGCGCTGGCGGCTCGCGATCATGAGGCCGCGGCCTTGCACATCAGTTATGGTCAGCGCACCGAACATCGTGAGCGGGATTCATTCGAGCGTATCTGTGACCGTCTGGGGATCCAAGAGCGCCTTGCCATCCACAATGAGTTGTTCAGGTTGATTGGTGGCTCGGCCTTGACGGATGAAAGTATCCCCGTCCCTGAGTCAAACTCGCTTGAGAGGGACATTCCCGTAACCTACGTTCCCTTTCGCAATGCGCATTTTTTGTCAGCGGCCGTGAGTTGGGCAGAAGTGCTGGGTGCAGCTAAGATTTATATCGGCGGCGTCGAGCAGGACAGTTCCGGTTACCCCGACTGCCGGCCTGCATATTACGAGGCTTTTAACCGGGTAATTGGCGCCGGAACCAAAGAAGGCGGCATCGAAGTGGTGACGCCTCTCATCGCCTTGCGCAAGTCCGAGATTGTGCGCCTCGGCCTTGAACTGGACGCGCCATTCGATTTAACGTGGTCTTGTTACAGCCGCGAAGACCGCGCCTGCGGAGTTTGTGATAGCTGCGTGTTGCGGCTTAGAGCGTTTCACCAAGCGGGCGCTGTTGATCCGCTTACGTATGTTCCTGTCGCACAGAATGTTTAAATTTGGCCGCGCTCGTTCGCAAGGCGGACGGGCTTTGTGCGGTCCAGCCCCGGAGGCTTCGATGAAGCGAAATGTTTTTTATGTGCTGATGCTTTCCATTCTCGGCATCGTATTTGCCCTGCCCGCTTTTTCGCAGACAGCGACCGTAAAAGGTGTTTGCAAAGACGCTCAAGGCACTCCCATTGCTGACGCCCAGGTCACGTGGCACAACGATGACAACGGCCGTACCTTCAAGCTGAAGACAAATAAGAAAGGTGAATATTTCTCGTTGGGAGTTGATCCTGGCACCTATACCGTCACTTTGAGCAAGGATGGAAAGCAACTGGACCAAGTTAGCAAGTTCAAAGTCGGTGTGGACGAAGTGGACCTGCCCTTTGATTTAAAGGCATCGCAAGAGCAAGCCGTGCAGCAAACTGCTAAAGAAAAAGGAATCAGTCCTGAGCAAGTGAAGCAGATGCAGGAGCAGCAGGCCAAAGCTGAGCAGTACAACAAAAGTATAGGCACGGTGAACGAAAAACTTAAGGCGGCAACTGCCGCCGAGCAGGCGACGCCCCCGAATTATGACGCTGCCATTGCTTCACTGAACGAGGCTGCGCAGATGGTTCCCAACGAGGATCTGGTATGGTTCCGGCTGGGTGGGGCGTATCTGGATTCGGCCAAGACTCAAACTGATCCTGCAGAGAAAACGAAGCGCTACACGGAAGCTTATAACGATCTGCATAAGGCAATCGATCTAAAGAAGGGGAAGACGGCTGAAGCAGCAGGCACGCCTGGTGCGGCTCCTGCCAATGGCCAGGGCGCTCCTGCCAACGGCCAAGCCGCTCCTGCCAATGGCCAGGCTGCACAGGGGAATGGACAGCCTCCCCAGAGTGGGAAACCCGTCGTCCAGTCAGCGCTCGACAATCAAAGAATGGCGGCATACTACGACAATTTCGCCAATGCTGCCGCCAGAGTTGGAAAGTCTGATGAGGCCGTCAATGCCTACCAGCAGGCCGCCACACTCGACCCTCCGCACGCCGGACAATACTACTTCAACCTCGGCGCCGTACTCACCAATTCCAACACCACCAATGACGTAAAGATCCGCAAGCAGGCCATCGAAGCCTTCGATAAAGCCATTGCAGCCGATGCCAACCATGCCGACGCCTATTTCTGGAAGGGGCAAAACCTGGTAGGAATGGCGACCACCGATCCCAGCGGAAAGATTGTGGCTCCGGAAGGGACGACTGAGGCTTACCAGAAATATCTTGAGCTCCAGCCTAGCGGTCCTCATGCCGAGGAAGCCAAGCAGATGCTGACTGCGCTGAATGCTACGGTGGAGACCACTTACGGCAAGAAGGGCAGCAAAAAGAAACCCTAACCAACTTTGAGGGACTGCTTAAAGGGGCGGCTTAGGCCGCCCTTTTACTTTGCTGAAACACGTGTTACGAAGGTCTATGAACAAGCTGTTCTTTGTGGATGGGCCTCCGTAACTTGGTTACAGTTGAGTCTGAATACCTGTTTTAGAGGATGCGTCAGGCTCACCATGGCGGCAGCTGGCACAGGCCGTATACAAGTTTCTCTTGACCCGATCTCTCCGGGCGCTGCAACCGACGAGTTGCTGGCAGCAATATTGCGCGCCAATCCGCGCGTTAGCGATTTGATTTTCTCCCCAGGCAAGAAATTTCAAATTCAGGTGAACGGCCAATTCGTCGAGCTGGAGATGTCCGGAATGCCTTCGCTCACCGCCGACGATACTCGGCGCATCGCATCCGACCTGATCGCCAGCAACAAGTCGGCGATCAACATGCTGCGAGAGCAAGGCTATTGCGACGTTTCCCACGCGCTGCCGGGAGTAGCACGCTTCCGGGTGAACATTTTTATTCAAAGAGGCAGTTGTGCCGTAGTGATGCGAGTTATCCCCACCGCTGTTCCCGATTTCCGAAGCCTCGGCCTGCCGGAGCAGCTTCGTGATATCGCTCAACTGCATGACGGTTTGGTGCTGATTACCGGACCGCGTGGTTCGGGTAAGTCCTCAACTCTTGCTGCGCTGCTCGACCATATCAATGAGACCGAAACCTGCCACATCATCACCATCGAAGATCCAATCGAGTTTCTACACAATCACAAACGTTCCACCGTGCACCAGCGCGAGCTGCACAGCGATACTCCCAGTGTGCTGCAAGCGTTGAGGGCCGCGCTGCGACAGGCCCCAAACGTGATTGCTGTCGGCGAACTGAAGGATCCTGAAACGATGGAACTGGCCCTTGAAGCCGCGGAGACCGGCCACCTTGTGCTATCGACTATGAACACGATCAATACGCAGCAGGCGGTCGAAAGATTCGTCAGCGCTCTGCCGGCTGGCGATCATCGGCCGGGCCGCGATCGACTGGCGAGAATGCTGCGCTATGTGATTTCCCAGCGCCTAGTTCCAAGAAAGCAGGATGAGCACAGAATGGCGGTTTTTGAAGTTTGGAAGTCCGGCTCGGAACCACTGGA
>QHZX01000530.1 GCA_003224835.1 Acidobacteriota bacterium
AAGTGTTGTCGTCGATGGTCAACGAAACTTTCGGATTGTTTGCCAATGCCTTGAGCTTCGGCGCTTTGGTCGGCGTTCCCATCACAAACTCGCTTCCGTTCCAGTGAAACCAAATAGGAATCACTCTCGGCGAGCCGTCCATCCAAACGTACGCCAGCCGCGCCGGAATCTTCGACTGCAGAAGTTCTTTCGCTGCGGGATGCTGTAAGAGCGACAGATCCCCTTGTTTGACAGGCATGACCTCTCCTCGTGGCACCGTCTTCCGCGGCCGCCGGATATCGCGCAGCAGTATACCTCGTGCTACGGTTTTTTTGTGGGTTCGGGCTTTATCATCAGGGCATGACTTCAGCCATGCCGAATGCCTCCCCAAAACTCTGTCATTCCGAGCAAGAAGATCATTCGCGATGCGAATGATCGTCGCAGTCGAGGAACCTGCTTTTTGTTATTGCCAGCACGGCTCGTGAGCCTGCCCTGAGCGAAGTCGAAGGGGTGGGGATTTTGACTTACAATTCCACAGACAGAAAATCCCCGCCCAAGCGAAGCTTGAACGGGCACCCAGGGATGGGAATTTAGGCCGGGCCACCCGCCCGACCGCCTCCCCAAAACTCTGTCATTCCGAACGGCTTTAGCGGTGAGGAACCTGCTGTTTCTTTGGAGCCCCGACTGCCCTGCGCAGCCTGCCATGACCCTAGTCGAACAGCCGGACATTCCGACCCTTTTGATGTGGCCCGGACGCCCTCGCCCGCGAACTTCGTATCAGGGCATGGCTTCAGCCATGCCGACTACCTCTCCCAAAATTCTGTCATTCCGAGCAAGAAGATCATTCGTGATGCGAATGATCGTCGCAGTCGAGGAACCTGCTTTTTGTTATTGCCAGCACGGCTCGTGAGCCTGCCCTGAGCGCAGTCGAACAGCCGGACACTCCGAGCGATGCGAATGATCTTCGCAGCCGAGGAACCTGCTTTTTCTTTGAAGCCCCCGATTGCCCTGGAAGCCTGCCCTGACCCTAGTCGAACAGCCGGAAACTCCGACGGTTTGATGTGGCGCGGGCGCCCTCGCCCGCGAGCTTCGTATCAGGGCATGGCTTCAGCCATGCCGAATGCCTCCCCCAAAACTCTGTCATTCCGAACTGCTTTAGCAGTGAGGAACCTGTTGTTTCTTTGAAGCCCCGACTGCCCTGGGAGCCTTGCCCTGAGCGCAGTCCAACCGCCGGACACTCCGACGCTTGGATGTGGCGCGCGCCCTGACCCACTCTTTGAATCTAAAAACTGGAGGCTGCGGCTTTCGAAGCGCTTGCGATCACCAGCCTAGAATACAATTCCACATCCACTCTTTTTCGGCGTGCCATGGCTCGCAATCCGCCTGTGATCTCAACCGAAATTCGCGCAAAGCTGGACGCGGCACGGGTTGCGCGTCTCGCGACTCTGGAAGCTGGCCGCGGGCCGCATCTGGTCCCGATATGCTTCGTCTATGACGGCTCGGTCTTTTACTCCGCAATCGATCGCAAGCCGAAGCGGGCGCCGCCTGCACAGCTGGCGCGGCTGAAGAACATTGAGCAGACGCCGCAAGTGGCGCTGCTCATCGATGAATACGATGAAGACTGGACACGTTTGTGGTATGTGCTGGTGCGCGGAGGGGCAGAGTTAGTGTCCGATCCTGCGGAGCGCAAGCGCGCTCTTGAGCAGTTGAGAACGAAGTATCCCCAGTACGAATCAGGGATGCTCACCGACGATGCTCCGGTGGTGCGGATCACTCCTGTGCGCGTCACCAGTTGGGGCAAGATCTAAACTCGCAATTCCGAAGTCGTTCAGCTTACCTTCATCATCGGTTGCATCTGTTCCAGCAGCGACATCCAACGGTCGAGTGACTGCCCTCCGGAAGAAAACGCCGGATCAAAAAATATTTCGCTAACGCCGATTTTCGCGCAGCCGCGCACGTCGTCGGCGATTTGTTCAAGCGAGCCGGAGAAAATTGCCCGGTCATTACCCAGCGGCTTGTCGGTGAGTTCGAGAATAGCGTGCACAAGCATGCCCAGCTCTGACGGCTCACGCCCAGCTTCTTTCGCCATTTGCTTGATGCTGTCGAACATCTGCGCCATAACCGGAATGGGGAGAAACACCGGATTCCATCCGTCAGCTTCTTTCGCCAGCCGCTTCAACGCCGCGGGAACAAATGCTCCTAAAAAGATTGGCGGATACGGCTTCTGCACTGG
>QHZX01000178.1 GCA_003224835.1 Acidobacteriota bacterium
CAGAAGTTCATCGACGCAATCAACGGCGACTGGGGCGGCGCTCCGTTTGAAGACCTGATGAAGGGGCTCGACTACGCCGAGCAGCACTATCCGTTTATCGACAAAGACCGCGAGTGCGCGCTGGGCGCGAGCTACGGCGGATACATGGCCAACTGGATTCTCGGCCACACCACCCGCTTCAAGTGCATCGTGACCCACGACGGCATGTTCAACACCGAATCGGCGTGGGGTGACACCGAGGAGCTGTGGTTCAACGAATGGGAGTTCAAGGGCACGCCTTACAACAACCGCGAGATGTACCGGAAGTGGTCTCCGCACCTGTTTGCAACGAATTTCAAAACACCAACGCTGGTCATTCATAGCCAGCTCGATTACCGGCTCGACGTGTCGCAGGGATTTGATCTGTTCACGACTTTGCAGCGGCAGGGCGTACCGTCAGAAATGCTTTACTTCCCCGACGAAGGTCATTGGGTGCTCAAGCCGCAGAATTCCCAGCTCTGGTACAAGACGGTGAACGACTGGGTGGACCAGTGGGTCGGAAGACAATGACTGTGTAGGTCGGACACTCCTGTCCGCCGGTTTTCATGTGTGGCACGCCCGCGCTCCCCTGCTATCATTCCCACACGCAACGAAAATATGGGTACCGGAATGGACGTCCAAGCCCGCGATATCACGTACTTGTCCCCATCAGCGCCCGTCAACATGGGTGATTGGTGGTTCGATGTCGCGACACGCGATCACTTTTGGATACGTCGTCGTTTCGAGGTGATGAAGCGAATGGCGGACTCACTGATCCGGGGCTCGCGGGAGATTGCCGAGATCGGCTGCGGTAATGGTTTATTGCAGAAAAGCATTGAGGATCATTATCAACGGTCTGTTGTTGGGTTCGATCTCAACGAAGTAGCTCTTCGAAAAAACGTTAGCAGCATCAGTCCGCTTTATTGCTACGACATTTTTGAAAAAAGAGCCGAATTTTCTGCGCGCTTCGATCTATTGATTTTGTTCGACGTTCTCGAGCATATCGAAGATGAGTCCCGGTTTTTACAGTGCGTAAGATCTCACCTGTCTGAATCCGGTACTCTTCTCGTCAATGTCCCCGCAATTCAGTGGCTTTTTTCCGACTACGACCGTGCGGCAGGACATGTCCGCCGCTACTCTCTGAATCAATTGACTCGCGTTGCACAGCAAAATGGTTATGAAATCCAGAATGTCACGTATTGGGGACTCCCGCTCCTCCCGTTGCTGTTAGTTCGGAAGCCTCTCCGTTTGAAAAGCTCGAATGCATCGGTTGGGTTTGATGCTGGTAGTTCTCTGATGAATGATTTGCTCGCGGGGCTTTCACGATTCGAGCGCATACCACAGCATTTTCTGGGCACATCCGTTATGGCAGTTTTGAAAGCTGCGCCAAAGTAACGAATAGTTTCATTGCCCGGCTGATTTCTTCTTTGCGGCTCCCGAAAAGCCGCTCCAATCCTCTGCTTTGGCTTGCTCAGGCACGCCACTGGCAATCAATTTGCGGACCACATAATGCGGACGGCCCTTAGCCTCTTCATAAATTCGGCCAACGTACTCGCCAATGATTCCAAGAAAAAATAAATTCACGCCGGAAAGAAAAGTAATCGCCAGAATCAGCGCGGTGAATCCTTGTGGCGTGCCTCGCCAGAATTTTGCGTAGACGGCATAAAGCGAATATGCAATTGATATCAGCATCGCCACAGCCCCGACAGCCGCCGCTGCTCGCAAAGGAACAATAGAAAAGGCGAAAATGCCGTCGGAAGCCAACTTGAACAGCCGCATGGGGCTGTATTTCGTAATTCCGGCGTGACGAGCGGGGCGCTCGAGGGGCACGCCGATCTGGCGAAAGCCAACCCAGGTGCGCATTCCGCGCAGATAACGATGATGCTCGGGCATCCTTCGGATTTCATCGACGACTCGACGCGACATTAACCCGAAGTCGCCGGCATCGAGCGGCAATTTGGTCGAAGACAAAACCGCAAGCAGGCGATAAAACACCCAATAGCACGAGCGCAACCACCAGGATTCTTTGCGATTTACGCGGCGGACGTAAACTACATCGTATCCCTGTTGGTATTGCTCCAGGAGAGTTGGTACGGCTTCGGGTGGATCCTGAAGATCGCCATCCATGACAATGGCGACGTCGCCAGTTACGTGATCTAAAGCCGCGCTAAGAGCTATCTGGTGGCCGAAGTTACGCGAGAGCGCCAGGGCTTTGATACGAGGATCTCGTGCAGCGGCGCTTTCGAGAATTTGCCACGAATCGTCTGAGCTTCCGTCATCGACCAAGACGAACTCATGCCGACCGGGAAGTTGATCCAGCACAGCAGTGGTTCTGCGCAGCAACTCGGGAAGGACTGCTGCCTCATTGAAGATCGCGATCGCAATGGAGACGCGAGGCTCAGCCTTCATTATGGATCCCGGCAGCGGAGTGGGCGATAAGCACGAGCTTCCAGCTATGTAGGGCTGAAGAAAGTAGATCGAGTGGTTTAGGCATCACCATATTAACGTTTGGTCAGCTCCATCAACCAGCCTGGATTAATGGGAATGATAAATTCCGATCCTGACGGGGCCCTCTCAAATGCCGTGGCAAATTTCTCGAAGCGAAAATCCAAGAATGGTGGATAGCGCCAATCGCGGTAGATCCCGACCGGCAGCAATAGCAACAACGTCAAAGCAAACGAGCGGAGAACGCGTGGCGCGGCCCTGCGGCTTGCCACCCATATTAAAGTGGCAAGGAATGCAATCATGAGCAGGAAATAATAACGATTGCCGCAGGCTGGGGTGCTTAGCCAGTACCACTGAGAGTGATCGGGAGAGCCCGCAAGCGGGTTTAGGAGAGCGAGCGTGAGCGCAGCGCCCGCAAAGAGTATGAAAAGCTTCAGCTCGGTTGGGGCATAACGAAGCGCATATAGCAACAGAGCCAAGCCGACGAGAGTGGATAGGACTTCAACTGCAGAGACGTGGTGCAAGAGCAGAATCCACTTTTGTGTATTCAATCCAAGCAGTGCCGAAAGAAAAACCTGGCGTCCCATAATCGCGGCGAAATAATGGATGTTGGCGCCGTTGGGGCCGACGTTGAAAACCGCTTGGCCCGTGAATCCGTAGTGTGGCACCTGCCGCGCGCCCCAGTGCAATAGTACGGAAATTGTCTGCATCGCGGCGCCTGGTAAAAGAAAGGCGAACGATACAACTGAAGAAGTATCAGCGCGTTTCCACCATACTCCTGCAGCTACGGGAAGAAGCAATGCTCCCAACGGACTGCTGATGGAAGTGAGAACTAAAACAACAGCGTCAAACATCTTCCAGGCGCGCGTGGTCGGGGGTTTCGCCAGCACCAGTAAGCAAGCCAGCAGGCCCAGGTGCCAGTGCATATTGGTTAGGTTGGCGTCGATCTCAAAACTATTGGGCAAAGCAAGGTATATAAAACCTGCCAGCATGCGAATCGGAAAAGAAATTTGCGAGAAGCGCGAAGAGAAGAACAGATTCACCGGCAACACTTGAAATGTAATGGCCACAGTGGTCATGACCAGCGGCGCCCAGGCGAACGGAAAAAGCCGGGCCAAGAGTGCGGTTAACCGAAGAAGTATGTGAAAGTAGCCGCTATACGTCATCAGCAACGAATGCAGGCCAGATTGGTAGGCATCGCGATAAAACAAGCTGCCGTCTTCAGCATAGAACTGAGCATTGAGAAGAGCGTCAGGACGGCGCGAAAAGACAATGAGACAGCCGATTGCAAAAATTATCAGCTGAAACCAGATGCCCTGCGCGTAGTGCGCCCACAGAGCTCGGTCGGGCCGATCGGTCACCGTTGCTGGGGCGGGGGAACTCATTGATATAGGCGTGAGGCTTTTCGCTTTACCGCCAAATTGTCACATTGATTTCAAGCATGGGCTACTCTTTGCGATTATTGGAAGGTAACCATAGTTTCTGGTTACTGACCGAATACCGGGAGAGCGAATCGCGGGTATCCGCACGAAACGAATTGACTGGGCAGCTCCCGAGCCATAGTTTTGGGCCGGCCTTGCAGGTCAAGTACCGCTATGGTAACTTCTATAATTGTCCCCTTGAAGAAAAAGGGATTAGTGTGAGGAGCGGTGCTCGAGCACTGGTTCTCATCTGCTGGCGTAGCTCAGCTGGTAGAGCATCTGATTTGTAATCAGAGGGTCAGGGGTTCAAATCCCTTCGCCAGCTCCAGAGATGAATTGCCGGAATTCGGGAGCTTGAATTCCAGGATTGGTTCGGAGAAATTCCGGACGGCAGGATTTGCAGGGCGGGCGGCGGACAGCTTTTCCATCAGCACTCCATAAGGGAATTTTCCAGATGAGTTGTTAGCGCGGATTTTTTCTACGCGCACTTTCTGATCCCCATGGCAATGCGTAATTCGAATGGACTGTAGCGGCGTGTCTGAAAAGGCTTTTAGCTGTGAGCGATGAGCTACGAGCGACAGAAGTGATTGCTCAACGCTCGCTGCTCGATGCTCACCGCTAATTGCACAGGTGGGTGAGTGGTTAAAGCCGGCAGACTGTAAATCTGCTCCTCCTTGCGAGGTACGAAGGTTCGAATCCTTCCCTGTGCACCAGAATTGAGCCGCTTAGCGGGCGTGAGCGGGAGTCCGCTGGCGAAATCCCGAGCGCTTTTGCGAGGGATCTGTTGTGACGAAAAGATTGCTATTTGCGCTGTTAGCCTACGCCGCAATTGCGGTGCTGGCGTTGAAGACCTTGGACGATCCGCGGGTGCGGGGCGTGACGCTGGCGATCCTGGCAATGTTTGCGGTGAAGACGTGGGTGCGCCGGAAAGATGTGATGCATCCGGATGAAAGTGGGAGTGAGCAGTAAGCCGATGTAGCTCAGTTGGTAGAGCACTCCCTTGGTAAGGGAGAGGTCATCAGTTCAATCCTGATCATCGGCTCCATAGTTTGTGGTTGTGGTTTTACTGAGAGCTGACGGCTGGCAGCTGGCAGCTGGTTTTCTGGCGGGAGTAACTCAGTGGTAGAGTCACAGCCTTCCAAGTTGAGCCGTTTAGCAAGCGTGAGCTTGCTGGCGAAATCCCGAGGAACGAGGGACCTCAGAGCGGATGGCGGCAGTGGGAAAGCGGGAGTAACTCAGTGGTAGAGTCACAGCCTTCCAAGCTGTTGGTCGCGGGTTCGATTCCCGTCTCCCGCTCCAGACATTGTGAATAGGTGGAAGCGTGGCGTTCGAACAAGCGACGATCAAGGTTGAGAAAGAGAAAGAATTCGAGGAGCTGAAGGCTGCGATCAGTCGCGCTTTTGCTCCTGAGACCGTTGAGAAGTATTTGAAACGGGTCACGAGCGCGGGATTGCGGATTCGAGATTTTGATTCCGTGCTGTCCAAGGCTGTTCTGGAACAGACTGGAACGCTGGCGGGCTCGAAGGCGAGAGATTTATACGAGAGCTTGACGCTCACTGATCGCGCGCAGATGAAAGAATTCTATCTTTCGAAGATTGAGGAAGTAGGTCCGGAGCTGAGGGCGAAGTATCAGAAGATTTATCAGTATTACTGAAAAGCAGGTTCCTCACCGCTAAAGCGGTTCGGAATGACAAGATTTGTTTTTGAGCTAAAAGGCTGAGAGCTAAGAGCTGAGGACGAAGAATCATGGCAAAAGAGAAATTTGAACGCAATAAGCCGCACTGCAATGTTGGCACCATCGGTCACATCGATCATGGCAAGACCACGCTGACGGCGGCAATCACCAAAGTGCTCTCGAAGCACAATCCGAAGATCCTGTTCCGGTCGTTTGATTCGATCGATAACG
>QHZX01000179.1 GCA_003224835.1 Acidobacteriota bacterium
GTCGTTGTCAAATTTAAGAACTTTTACCTGGATCTGGTCGCCGACGTTCACTAGATCGCGTGGATGGGTGAGCCGTCCCCAAGACATGTCGGTGATGTGCAACAAGCCGTCAATGCCGCCCAAGTCGACGAAGGCGCCGTATTCGGTCAGATTCTTGACTACCCCGGTCAGGATTGTGCCTTCCTGCAGATGGTCGAGCAACTTCGAGCGTTTTTCGGTCTGTTCCTGCTCCAGAAGTTGCTTGCGCGAAACCACAACATTACCGCGTTTCTTGTTGAGCTTGACGATGGCAACATCGAACGACTGGCCCTTCAAGGCGTCAAGATTCCGCACTGGCCGCAGGTCAATTTGCGATCCCGGTAGAAATGCGCTGGCGCCTAGAATATCGACAGTAACTCCACCCTTGGTGCGTTCCGTCACCGTGGCCTTGATTGGCTGGTTTTCGCTGTAAGCCTTCTCAATCTCATCCCAGGCGCGCAGCTTCTGCGCCTTTTGGAACGAGAGATTGATGTACCCCTCTTCAGTCTCACCCTTGTCGCGCACCACGTGGATCTCATCACCGGGCTGGAACTTGGGCTTGGCGTCGTGGTCCATGATCTCGGCAATGGGGGCCATGCCTTCAGACTTGGCCCCAATATCCACCACAACGTGGGTCGAAGTGAGCTTGACCACCGTGCCTTTCAGCACATGGTCGTCACCTTCGAGTTCTTCGCTTTCAGTAGTGAAGCTCTCGAGCGCGGAAGCAAAGTCATCAGCCGGGGGCTTTTGCTCGTCGCCCTCGGCTGAATGCTCGGCCTGAGCTTCAGTGGCTGATTGCTGCTCGGTTAATGTTGTGGTGGAGGAGTCGGAATAATTGTTGTTGGTGTCGTCGAACAAAGTCATTGCCTCTCAGCGGTGTCAGAGATGCGGGCTGGCTAGCGAACTGCTGGTTGGGTCTGCCTGTGTTTGCCCAAGTTTATGTTTGGCCCATCCTGGCGGATGGACTTAAAGGCCAGCGGTCGTAAAGATCGAACCCGAATCCCAAAGGGAACACTTCGACTATAGCAACCGCTCGGAAAGGGTGTCAATCGAGGAAGATGTTTATTAACAATCCCTTTAAAATCTTTAAATCACCGCAAATCAAGCACTGGTTATTGCTGAGCCGCAACCGCCGGATGTGGTGATTGTGCCTGCCGGAAGGCTTCGAAATCCTGCCAGATGCGTGCGACCTGCTTCTCATCCAGTATTCTCTCCACTGGATGGTCTGGATCTTTCGTTGAGAAAATCTGCAGCGTCACCTTCCCGCATTGCGGCGAGATTGCATCATGGGAGTATATATAGCGGCCGCCGGATGACTCATCATTTAGCACTACGTTCCAGTTCCGTTTCGCTCCTTCTGCGACTCGACCCGGCCAAATGGGATCGGCTTCCTTGTCACCACACAGCAAGCGCATCTTGGAAAAGCCGGTTTTGTAATGCATTACGGTGGGTGCCGTACCGTTACTCAGCGAGGAGTTGGCCATGTTCTCCCAGAATGGCGCCTTGGTTTTCGGAATTGCAGCAATAACCAGGACGACATCGTACTTGTGCTCGGACTCGACCGGAGCAGTCTTCCCCTTGGAGTGTTTCCCATAGTCCTTCATCGCCTCACCGTATAGTTCGTTATCAACTTCATACTTCGCGATGGGCGTAATGAATTCGATATAAAAGTCACCTGCCTTAAAGGAATAAACATCCTTTTCCCAATGGCCGCGGCCCGGAGCGTGGAGCGAATCCTCGGGGAACAGCTCAGTCGGGGTTACCGGCAACAGGCGTGCGGATGGCAAGGTGCCGGAAGCTAGCTTCTGTCTGGCTTCGCCCAGGATCTCAGTTGCAGCGGCAATCGGCTGGATACGGAATTTATCGCTGGCGAACTGGGTGAGCCCGACGGCGCTCCCGCTGGAATTGAACAGAGGGCTACCCACGTATGAAATTTTTGTATCGGTAACGATTTCGTTCAAGTCGGCGCGGCTGACCACTCCGGTATGCAACTTCTTGTCCTTCTCTCTACCGGGATTTTCGACCATGAACACACGCTCACCCTCAATCAGAGCCCCAGGGTCTGAGGAGATCTGGCCTGCGGCAATCTGTCCGGCGGAGGCGAGATTAATGCGCAACACCGCTATGTCATGTTGCTTGTCGGACGCGATCACGGTTGCTTGCAACTTGCGTTGATCGTCGAGTTGCACGGCGACCCAGGTAGCCTGCTCCAAAAGATGTTCAACAGTCAGGACGAGACCCGCAGGATCAACAATGATGCCGTCAAAGGCGCTGTGCTCCGTCTGTACCGTGACCACGACATTCTTCACGCGTTTGTATTGATAAGCCAGTTCGTCCACCCGTGCATCGCGGGCGCCCGCGAGCGGCGTAGCTTTCGCGTTGTCGTTACTCAATTCAAGCGTGTTGTCCGGCTTCGTGAAAGCGACATCGAATTCCCACCGGTAAGATTTGTCGAAGAGTTCGACGGGACTCTCCGTAACTACGTGATAGCTGCCCGCCGGAATATCTGCTTCAGCGGTGCCCTCAAAACTGGTTTGTAAGGCGACAGCTTGCGAACCGGCAGCGCTGGAAGTGAGCTTCACAACCAAGTGAGGCACGGGCTTCAGATTCAGATCGCGATCATAGAGCGCGGCGCGAACCTTGAGTTTTACATTCTGTCCGGCGGACGCCACGGTAAGCAGACTCACAATCAGAACGGTCATTAAGAGCGTTTTCATATGTCCTCCCCCGAATCCCCTCAAAGCGCTTGCGCGCTAGCATATCCCGACAGTTGGTTTAGCGCAGCACAATTACAGCGGCACTAGTGTGCAGGTGGTTATCATTCCGCTTGTGCCTATGAACGCGGATATTCGGGCAGATTGGTGTGCTTTGCAATACCGTCCGACTCACTATCTGCTCAAATTTGCCTCATGAGGTAAGTTGCTGAATCGAAAACTGTTTTACGAGTTTACTTCACTAGACGAATTTTGCGTGCCATGATTTGGCATGGCTCTAGCTCACCCCGCTTTCCAATCTGCTACCCTGCCTTGTCATGGATTACCTCTGGACACCTTGGCGATATGCATACATTTCAGCCGCCTCGAAGGATGATGGCAAATCAAGCGACTGCATTTTTTGCGAACTGCCGAAGCGGTCAGATGAGGAGTCGAAGATCGTCTATCGCGGGGAGCGCTGTTTCATTATCCTGAATAGCTTTCCTTATACGTCGGGTCATGTGATGGTGGTGCCATTCGCGCATCTCGACGAATTACAGAAGCTGCCCGAAACAGCGGCACATGAAATGATGACTCTGTCGCAAAAGATGGAAGGCGTGCTGCGCAACGTTTATTCACCGGATGGTGTCAATCTAGGCATGAATATAGGTCGCGCGGCGGGGGCCGGAGTCGCGGGACACATCCACATCCACGTGCTTCCGCGCTGGGCGGGCGACACAAACTTTATGACCGCGGTCGGAGAAAGCAGAGTGCTGCCGGAAGCACTGGAGGAAACGTGGAGAAAGCTCAAAAGAGAGATGGATCAACTAACTTGATGGCACTATGGCCACTGCTGTGCGCCATGCAAAAGACGAAGAATCTCAACCATGTTTCCCGTCAGGCGATAAACTGCGATGTAGGGTAAGCCAGCAAACACGAGCTCTCGAGTATCTGGGTGACGACCAGTACGCCCGGATTCCGGGAATTTTCCCAACCCACTTATTTGCTCGTAAATCGAAATTGCTACTTGTCGCGCTGTTGCCGCGCTGCCATGTTGTTCAATGTAATCGCAGATTTGCGTGAAGTCGCGGACCGCAGGATCGGTCCAGCGAATTCTCATCAACCCGGATACCGTTGGCTGATGATTTTCTTGACTTCATCGTGATCCCGTAATTCGCCGCGATCCGCAGCTGCTAAGCCGTTTTGTACTTCACGCAGGAACCACTCGTCATAGTTCACCATGCGCTCGACCGCCTCAACGACAAGAGCTTCAGTCGGGCGTCCTTGCTGGGCGGCAAGCCGGCTCAGCTTTGACTGCAGATCTGGCCTGAAAGGAACTTCCATTTCTAAAGGCTATGAGGCTGGGAAGCCCCTGTCAATGAAGTTGTCTATTCTGCACAACCGGAATTTGCTGAAGGTCTTTGTTGTAGGTTCGCTTAATGTTTGAGCAGATCTTCCACACCGTTTTCGTCTACTACGGCAATTCCCAACTCTTTTGCCTTTTCCAACTTTGAACCCGCATCGGTGCCGGCAACCACGTAATCAGTTTTCTTGCTGACCGATGCCGCGACTTTGCCACCGGCATCTTCGATTAGCTTCTTGGCTTCGTCGCGCGTGTAGTTGGCGAGGGTTCCGGTGAGGACGAAAGTTTTTCTTGCCAATTTCGTGCCGCGTTCTTTCTTCTTGCCTTTCAACGTCAGTCCAGCGGCGCGGAGTTCCTCGACCAGTTCGCGATTCTTTGGCTCAGCGAAGAATTCCACAATACTCTTGGCGATCCTTGGGCCGACTTCTTCAACCTGCTGCAGTTCTTCTTCGCCCGCTTTTTCGAGTGCCACCAGGTCGCCAAGATGTTCAGCAAGAAACTGCGCAGTACGTTCACCGACAAAGCGAATTCCCAGCCCATAAATGACTCGCTCCAGCGGCAGCTTCTTGGAATTCTGAATCTCCCGAAGAACGTTTTCGGCGGACTTGTCCCCCATGCGCTCGAGGCTCAGGAGCTTGTCTTTGGTCAGCTTGTAAATATCGGCAATGTCTTTCACCATTCCGCGTTCGGTGAGTTGATTAACCAGTGCATCGCCCATACCCTCGATGTTCATCACGCCGCGTGATGCAAAGTGCAAGATCGTCTCGCGACGTTTTGCCGGGCACTTCTGGTTGACGCAGCGATGGTCGGCCTCGCCTTCTGCGCGCACCACGTGTCCGCCGCATACTGGACACTTCTCCGGCATGTGAAAAGATTTGTGCCCGCGAGGATGGTCTTTATCGTCGACAACTTTCGTCACCTTAGGGATGACGTCGCCGCCGCGCTCGACCTCAACCCAATCGCCGATCTTTACCCCCAAACGCTCGATCTCATCCATGTTATGCAGCGTGGCACGGCTCACGGTGGTGCCGCCGATCGGAACCGGCTTGAGTCCCGCAACCGGCGTAAGCTTGCCGGTACGGCCCACCTGCACATGAATATTTTCGATCTGAGTGACTCCGCCGCGCGCCGCGTACTTGTAAGCGATCGCCCATCGCGGAGCCTTGCCCGTGAAGCCAAGCTCGCGTTGCAAAGGCGTACTGTTTACTTTGATGACAACGCCGTCAATTTCGTAGGGCAACGTTTCGCGTTTTTCTTCCCACTGGCCAATAAACTTCCAGACTTCGTCGAAGTTCTCCGCCAGAGAACGGCGAGGGTTAACTTTGAATCCGGCGGAATCGAGAGCGTTCAACGTTTCCCAGTGATTGCTGAATATTGCACGGGCGGGGGCGCCCGTGCCTCCAGC
>QHZX01000531.1 GCA_003224835.1 Acidobacteriota bacterium
TTCAGAAGTGAACGGCCCCCAAAGCCATTCCGTGTGCTGCTTCAGTGGAATCGGTGTGGATTGCGAACGCGCTGATTTTTATCAGTACTGAGCGGTATTGCTGCCGTAAACTTCGCCCGCGGGCAGAGATTTTTCCTGCGACTTCAAGAAAGCAGATTGCCAAGCCACCCGCTTTTCGGGCGAGTTCACGGACCGGGAAAAATCAATGATGTAGGTTACTTCGTGCGGACAGTAGATACACGATGTCTTTAGCACTTCGGCGGTTGGTTCGTGGTCCACCGTGAATGGAAAAGATCGCAAGCATTGCGTGCAAGTCAGAAGCACATAGGGCTTGCCGTTGTGATCTTTCCCATTCCGCGGAATCCAGACTGGAGCGTTCTCGCGCTTGTGGTTTTTCGATCCCGACTTGATCAGGTTCGAGATGATTTCCAGGAGGTCGGCGGCGCTTTCGTGTCCTTTGGCATAGAAGGCATCGGCTAAGACTCCATTAGGAATTTCACTAGAGTCATAGGCCCCGCTGGAGGCCACGACCAAAATCTCTGGGAACCTCCGCCGGACAACGGACAGGAGCTCGAAGCCCGACATCTGCGGCATGTTAAGGTCGGAGAGTATCAGCTCCGGGATCTCCTCCCTTAGGTGCAACAGAGCGTCAAAGCCGTCGCTCGAGGTGGAAACCTCGTAACCCTGGTCATTAAGAAGTTTGGAGATTGTGAGACGTACAGAGACGTCATCTTCCACGATCAATATTCGTGTTTTGGTATTAACTGGCATGGAAAAATAACTCTCCGAAATCGCTGTTGTACGAACTCAGCGAATTCTGACCGGCGGCCAGACGGTCATTTTTTTCGAAACTTCGCTTCTGCCGCGTCGGCTGCAGAGAGTTTGCGCTCCCGATGTGGCTCAGTCCGCAAAG
>QHZX01000532.1 GCA_003224835.1 Acidobacteriota bacterium
TATCTTCAAACTCGTCGCTGCGTGGATTGGCAGCAATTTCGCTTCTCTATGGTTGTATTACTTCATTACAAGCTCAAACAGATTGGATTCGCACCCGTACTAATCTCGGAGTGGAGAAAGTCCGCATCGCGACGGCCGATTTCAAGGCTGCAGCGCCAATCTCCAATCAGGAACTGTGGAACACCTTCAACACCACCTTAGCAGCAACCCGGCACCCCACAAGAGATGCGTCTCGATGCCTGGGCCAACCCGCCGGCGAACGCCGCCATGGTTGCATTTGGAAATATGAATGTAACCGGCCAGGACATGAATGTTTATGGGTGGCTCTTCGATGTGAAGAACACTACCTCGCCTCAGGTCCTGGGCAAGCAATATCGGGAAGAACCTACCACCGACAATGCGCGGCTCATCGCCCACAAATTTGCTGACGAAATCATCTTCCGGCTAGGGGGTGGCATTCCGGGCATTGCCGAGACCAAAATCTATTTCGTCAGGGCAGCGGGTCCCGGCCGCAAAGAAATCTGGCAGATGGACTATGACGGCGTCGGTCAAAAGCCTGTGACTCAGACCAGCGGAATCGCGTTATCGCCACGTGTCGCTCCAGACAACGCACGTCTGGCATTTGTGCAGGTAGGCACGAGCGGCACACAGATCATGATGTATTCGTTTGACCTGGGGCGCTTGGTTTCATTTCCGCGCTTCTCGGGAACTACCATTTCGCCGGCCTGGTCCTCTGATGGAACTAAACTGGCATTCTCTTCTTCGCGCACCGGCGATCCCGAAATCTATGTGTCCGATGGGAACGGAACTGACCCGAGACGCATTACCGAAGCAAAAGGGCCGGATGTATCTCCGACCTGGAACCCGAAGACAAATGCGCAGATCGCATTTGTGAGCGGACGCACCGGTTTGCCACAGATTTACACGATGGAAGCCGACGGCACCAACGTTCAGCGCATGACTGACACTGGCTACGCGGTATCACCGTCGTGGTCGCCGAATGGACAGTTCCTTGCCTTCTCCTGGCGGGCTCACGCATGATGGTGGAAGCAACGATTTTCCGTGCTGGTCGCCCGATGGACGTCACATCATCTTCCAATCCTCGCGTTCAGGAACACAGATATGGACGATGTTGGCGGACGGCACTCAACAGCGCCAGGTAACCACTTCCGGGAAAAATGAGCAGCCGAACTGGAGCTTTAAATGAAAGGGCTCCTGTAACGAACTTGATTCCCGGGTGCAAAACGGCTCGGTTTTCAACCGGTTTCACAAGAAAATCTAATTGTCATTCTTCTAAACGACTTACGGAGGACGAGGTGAATACTAGATTCTTATTGACCGCCAGAGTAGCGGCCCTGACAATTCTTTTGGTGATCGCGGGTTGTAGCAAGAAAAGACCCGTGGCGCCGCCGCCCCCACCCCCGCCACCGCCGGCAGCGCCTACAGCATCGCTCTCGGCCAATCCAAGCACGGTGCAGGCAGGACAGCCAACCCAGCTTACCTGGACAACGGAAAACGCAACCGACGTCACCATCGAAGGTATTGGCGCTGTGAATCCTGGTGGATCACAGAGCGTTACGCCGACTGATTCGACGACCTATCGCCTCGTGGCAAAAGGTCCAGGCGGACAGCAGGAGGCTACGGCGCGTGTGACGGTGAATCGCCCGGCGCCGGTCGAAAATACTCCGCCGCCACCAACCATGACCGACGAGCAGCTCTTTGAGCAAAATGTCAAGGATGCTTTCTTTGACTATGACAGTTACCAGTTGCGTCCCAATGATCAGCAGCAACTGGCTGCGGCCGCTCAGTTCCTGAATCAGCATCCTAACTGGAAGATCCGCATTGAAGGCTACTGCGATGAACGTGGATCCACCGAATACAACATGGCGCTCGGCGACAGCCGCGCGAACGCAGCAAAACAAACGCTGACAGCCGCAGGTATTAATGCCTCGCGTCTCTCGGCTGTAAGCTTCGGTAAGGAGAAGCCGTTCTGCACCGAATCTACTGAAGCGTGCTGGCAGCAAAATCGCAGGGCGCACTTCGTCCTGGCGCGGTAATACAATTGTTGATTACCTGATTGCGGCGGCGGATGACCAAAATGGACCTCATCCGTCGCTCTGTCAGGCAGTCAATTCAATCGAACTGCTGATCGGCAGCAGCTCTGCATCTAACAAGGTTATGAAAAAGACACGATTTTTCCTATTTGCCCTGCTTGCTGGACTGCTGGCAACGAGCGCCACTCCAGCCAGTGCGGCAAACAAGGACATGATTCAGTTACAGACTCAAGTGCAGGCGCTCCAGGACCAGATGGCGCGCATGCAACAGTCATTCGACGAACGCATGGGTGTAATGAAGAACCTCGTCGAACAGACCACCGACAACATTAATCGGTTAAATCAAAGTCTCGACACGCTCAACAAGAACTTGCAGACACAATCGACGGATCAGGGAGCAAAGGTCGATCAAGTTTCTGCGCAGGTCCAATCACTGCATGATGCAGTGGATGAGTTGAAGGCACGACTCGCCAAGGTGAGCAAACAGCTTGACGATGTCCAGGCGGCGCAGCAGAACCTGCAATCGCAGCCCG
>QHZX01000180.1 GCA_003224835.1 Acidobacteriota bacterium
TCGGAATCGTGGTGCTGCTGGTCTCAGGATTTTTTCTGTGGCGTTACTTCGGCAGCTACGAGTCTACCGATGACGCCCAGATTGATGGACATCTGAATCCTGTGAGTTCACGGGTGTCAGGCCATATTCAAAAACTTCTCATCGACGACAACCAATACGTTCAGGCCGGCCAGCCGTTGCTGCAAATCGATGCCTCCGATTACCAAGTGCTGGTAGCGCGCGCACAAGCCGATTATGACAATGCAGTTGCTACAGCACGGAGCGCTGGCGTGGACGTTCCTATTACGACGACGAGCACCGGAAGCCAGCTTTCCACGGCCGTGGCGGAGGTGGACACAGCTGAGGCCAACCTGCTGGCAGCCAAGCAGCAGGCAGAAGCCGCCAATGCCCAGCTTGTACAGGCAGACGCCACGAACACAAAAGCGCAAAATGATTTGGCGCGCTACAAACAATTGGTTTCCAAGCAGGAGATTTCGCAGCAGCAATACGATCAGGCTTACGCCGCGGCACAGGGCGGGGCTGCCGCAGTTGACGCTGCCCGGGCCGGGGTAGCAGCTGCGCAGGCACAGGTGAGGGCCGCTCAGAGCCGGGTGGCACAATCGGAGGCAAATTTACGAGGCGCGCAAACGGGGCCCCAGCAGGTGGCTGCCACTCGTTCTCGCGCGCAATCAGCTTTGGCTTTAGTCGAGCAGAAAAAAGCAGAACTGGACGCGGCAAGGCTGAATCTGCAGTACACGACGGTTACTGCACCGGTGAACGGCGTTGTTACTAACCGCACGGCTGAAATGGGACAAAACATTCAGCCGGGGCAGGAGTTGATGCGCGTCGTGAATCTGGATGACATCTGGGTCACGGCAAATTTCAAAGAGACACAATTGCGGAATATGCGGATGAATCAGCCGGTCACAATCCATGTGGATACAAGCGGTAAGGAATACAAAGGACACGTTCACAGCATCGCGGGAGCGAGCGGCGCGATTACGAGCTTATTGCCTCCAGAGAACGCGACAGGAAATTTTGTAAAAGTAGTTCAACGCATTCCTGTGAAGATCATATTCGAGAAGGGTGAGACCAAAGAGCATGTTCTGCGTCCGGGAATGTCGGTTGAACCCAAAGTCTGGTTGCGATAAAGTTGGCTCGCGAGATTGCTCGAGATCCAGAGATTTCGAGACAAGACATGTATCGGGTCATCACCATCGAACGGGAATACGGTTGTGGCGCCGCGGAAATTGCCCGCAAGCTGGCTTCTAAACTTGGATGGAAACTCTGGGACAAAGACCTGACTGCAGAGATCGCCCGAGTCGTAAACGTCGATCCGTCTTCGGTTTCGATGTGCGAAGCGCGTGTTGACAGCACCTTTCAATGATTAGTGAAAGTCTTCTGGCGCGGGAGTTACGAACCCAGCGCCGATCTTTCACACCAGCCGTTTGGTCCAGATCGGATGGTAGAGGTCGGCGAGGAAGTAATGTGCAAAATTGCCGAGCGAGGCGATTGCGTTATCGTAGGCCGCGGCGCCCCATATTTCCTCCGTGAGCGCGGAGACACTTTCCATGTGTTTCTTTATGCGCCACGCGCAGAAAAGCTGCGCCGCATTCAGAGCATGGGCAGGAGCTTGAGCGACGCCGAGGACCTGGTAGATACCGTAGACCGCGAGCGCATCCTGTTTGTAAAACATTATTTTGGCGCCGATTGGCCCACCCGGTCTCTCTACCACGTAATGATCAATACTGCGGTCGGCGACGAAAATGTTATTTCCACCATCCTGCACAGCATGCGGTCACTCGAGCGCGAGTACGTAAGCTGAGTACGTCGTCAACACTCCACTCATCCGCAAAAACCTCGCTTCATGAGAACATTGAAGCAGGCCGATGATTCAACTCAATTCCGCCGGAAAACGCTATGGTCACAAACTGCTGTTCGACGGCGTTGATCTGCTGATCACGCCGCACGACCGCGTCGGTTTGGTGGGCGCAAATGGCACCGGCAAATCGACGTTTTTGAAAATTCTTGCCGGCGCGGAAACTCTGGATTACGGCAGCGTCTCGGTAGCCAAAGGAATTACTGCCGGATATCTTCCCCAGGATGGACTCACCCTTACCGGGAGCACCGTCTTCGCCGAATGCATGTCGGTGTTCTCGCGCCTGCGAAATATGGAGCAGGAACTCGAGCAACTCACTTCGCGTATGGCGGAGATTGACCACACTTCAGCCGAGTATGAGGCAGTCGCGGATCGCTACCACCAAATCGAGCACGAGTTTCGAGTCCATGATGGGTATGCGATAGACGCACAAGTCGGTGCAGTGCTTGCCGGATTAGGCTTTGGGCCGGAGGATTGGAACCGCCAAACTGATGAATTCTCCGGCGGCTGGCAGATGCGCATCTCTCTGGCGAAATTACTCCTGCAGAAACCTAATCTTCTGCTGCTGGACGAACCCACGAACCATCTGGACCTTGAGTCCCGCAATTGGCTGGAGCAGTATCTCGCCGAGTATCCGTTCGCGCTAGTACTGATTTCGCACGACCGTTATTTTCTGGATGTGACCGTGAATCGGATTGTCGAAATCTGGAATAAGAAGATCTGGACGTATAGCGGCAATTACGAAAAGTATTTGTCGCAAAAGACTCAACGGCAAGAGCAGTTGGAAGCCGCATACCGCAATCAACGTGAACGCATTGAGCAACTTGAGGTATTTATCAATCGATTTCGCTATCAAGCGACGAAGGCGAAACAGGTTCAAAGCCGGATCAAAGAACTCGAAAAGATGGAGCGCATCGAGCTGCCTGAAGAAGAAAAGACTATTCATTTTTCTTTTCCGCAGCCGAAGCCAAGCGGCCGAATTGTGGCGGAGTTCGCCGGAGTGGCGAAGTCCTATGGTGAGAAACAGGTTTTTCGGAACGTAGATTTTATGATTGAGCGTGGCGACCGAATCGCGTTGGTCGGTGTAAACGGCGCGGGCAAATCCACGATGATCAAGCTGCTGGCCGGCATTGAGCCATTGAGCGGTGGTGAATACGATCTGGGCCATAACGTTCAGCTCGATTACTTTGCGCAGGACCAATACAAAGAACTCGACCGGGATGCGCGCATTTTGGATGATCTCGGGAAAGTAGCCCCTTCATCGCGCGAAACTGATTTGCGCAATCTGCTCGGCTGTTTTCTGTTTTCCGGGGACGACGTGTTCAAGCGCATCGGTGTGCTCTCTGGCGGAGAACGAAACCGCTATGCTCTGCTCCGCATGTTGTTGCATCCAGCGAATTTTCTGTTGCTGGACGAGCCTACGAACCACCTCGACATTCGAGCAAAAGATATTTTGCTAAACGCCTTAAGCGCCTACACCGGGACGGTTGTCTTCGTCTCGCACGATCGGTATTTCATCGATAAGCTGGCGACGCGAGTGTTTGAAATCGGCGGCGGCAAAGTCGAGGTCTATCCGGGAAATTACGAGGACTTTCTGTGGCGCAAACAAGGCGGCGCGGCGAAACTGCAGGAGTCCGTCGTCACTTCGACTCAAAAAACGGCTGCCGCGAATGGAAATGGACACGCTCCCAAGGTAGTCGAGAGTAAAGCGAAACGGATCAATCCCATCAAGCGCAAGCACATGGAAGAGCGATTCAAAAAATTGGAAGAAGAGATTTCCACCCTGGAGTCCGCGATCGGCGCCTATGAGAGCTCGCTGCAAAGTTTCGTCAGCGCAGAAGAGACTACACGCCTTAAGCAAGAGCTGGATCAATCTCGGACCGAGTTGCACCAACGCACCGCTGAGTGGGAAGAGCTCGGCCAAGAGTTACAAGCCGCCAACGATAAAATCTGATGGCGGACATCGCTGAAAATTGCTCCTAAGCTTCACGCTTGAAGGGCAACCCAGCCGTACCACATCCTCCGTAACCTGCCGCACTTCGGTAATCCTGTGCCATAGTCACTGTTACCGAATCTCGCCGCGACGCGCGGACAATGAATAAGGAAGGCCTCTAATGTTGCATTCAACGGACAACGCTCCCAAGCCGCAATTCACACCCTCAACCCTCAGCCCTGTTGCGCCAGTGAAAACCGTCACTTCGCCGATTGAGCAGGCCACCATCGGGCGCACGCTCGTGATTAAGGGCGAGATCAGCGGCAGTGAGTCGCTTTACGTTGATGGCCGAATCGAAGGCACAATCTCATTCAAAGATTACCGTGTGACCGTTGGACGCAATGGCGTGGTCGCCGCAAACATTGTCGCGCGCGACGTTGTAATTATGGGCAAGGTGACGGGCAATATCGAATGCAGTGACCGAGTGGATATCCGTAGCGAAGGGTCGCTCACCGGCGACATCATCAGCCGCCGCATCAGCGTGGAAGATGGCGCGTTGCTTCGCGGCAGCGTCCAACTCGCACCCGCAGAGAAGCAGGAAAAAGCATCGCGTCCGGAGATGCCAAAGGTTATGGCTGCAGGCGCAGGCAAGTAACTTCGTAGAATTACCAGAAGCATCGGATGGCAACCTCCGATGCTTTTTTCTTTGCCGGAACTACTCTATAGGGGTACGCCAACCAGGATTTTTACCGCAACTGGTTGGTTGTTCATCTGAGCGGGGCGGAATATCCATTTGCTCAACGCTTGCGCGATGGGCTCGCTGACGTGTACGTCGGGAGTTTGTTTCACCGAAACGTGGCTGATCTTGCCGTCCGCGCCTAACATCGCGTAAACCACCACTTGCCGCTGCGAATATTTCTTTTCCAGATCAGCGGGAATCTGCGGCCACTCCCGTATCACCGGCGACGGCGCAATCAACTGTCCGTCACTCGTAGCTGCTGAACCGGACGCGAGGGCATACTGCAACGTCCAGGTGGGATCTTCCTCTTGAGGCGTACGTTGCATGGGAATGTAAACCGTGTAAACGCGTTCGTTCTCGAAAACGCCAAAATCCTGCAAACCGCCACCACTGCTGGCCGTGGCAACAATTGTGAGCTGGTACGGCGTTTGCGGAGCCACGTCAATCCGGAGTTGCTGGCATGACTGCTGCTTTCATCACCCTGAATTGTGATGCCGGGGAATGCTCCCGACCCTGCGCCGCTGCCGGCACCCGACCCTGTCCCCGCGCCATGACCCGACTTCCCTGCCCCAGCGCCTGCCGTGCCACGCCCATTGCCGGTTCCGGCGCCGCCCACTCCTGCACCGGCGGTATTGCCTGAGCCGCTGCCCGTCCCAGCGGAGCCTGCGCCGGCAGATTCATTGGCGTTTCCAGGACCTCCACCTGCGGCGGGGTTGTGTCCAGCTCCGTTGCCGGTATTCGCGGCCAGCTCAGTCGCCGCATTAGCAGACTGGGCATTTTCTTGACCTGTAGCTGGAGATATGGAATGCGAGCCGTTGGGTTTTCCCGGAGTCGTCGAATTCGGATTCAGCGTGCCTCCGGGTGCGATTGCAAACTTTCCTCGCGCCTCGCCTGCAGGAACCTTCGCCTTACTGCCTGTCGGAAGCGGCATCGGACTGAGCGACAGGAGAGGTTCGGCCGATTTGCCGTGCATCTCCAATTTCGCAACCTGCGCCGTAGATGGCGGCGCGGCTTGCTTCTCCGGCTTCTCTGCATGTTTTTCCGCCGCCACTTTGAGCGGCGCGGGCACTGGCTTCTCTTCGACTTCTTTCTTTTGTTCTTCGGGCTTGGGCTCAACTTTCGGGCCTTGCGGGAGCGGCCGCTCAGCAGCGGCCAGCTTCGGCATCTCGGCTTTCGCGAGAAGCTGCGGAGTGTCGGTGACAGGGACGTTCCACTTTGCATTACGATG
>QHZX01000533.1:0-1206 GCA_003224835.1 Acidobacteriota bacterium
GTGGGTTGCGGGAAGGACGAAAGCCCGCTGACTCGTAGGGACCGTGAAACGCAGTGCGTGATTGATGGCGCCTGCGGCAACTTCATCGTAACGCGCCAAGCCAACGAAGACGGGCAGTCCCGCGGCGTCAGCGGAGGTCCATGTGTAGGGGCGTTGCTCATTAATCGTCATGTCCCAAATGGAGGTCGCGTCGGCGCTCCACTTACCACTTTTCAGCGTGGCGTTGTAAAGCTCGTACAGCCAGCAGCCGTCCTTCTCTAACACTAGTACGTGACGATCACCGTTGCCAGGTTTGGGATAGCCTTCGATCAGAGCGTTCGAGGGAATTGGTTCAGGGCCAGGATCGCTCTCATCAAAAAAAGCCCCCAGTGTGACCGGAACCTTGGCCTGTGTTCCCGCCACAATTTGATAGGGAATTCCAAGCGTCTGGTTGTGAAAGGTCCCAGATCCGAAGTCGGGATGTAGAGTCACAGTTGATCCGATGAAATTGATGTAATTTGCCGAGTTAGGATCGACCGGAGCGGTAGATATGTCAGTATTCCACAAACTGTTGGATTGAAAAGGCACGAACCCGTTCAGACTGGTTAGCTGGCCTACGGTCATTCCAGCACAAGTTCCGGTTTGAGAAAGTGCGATTCCGGAGGTTAGCCACAGTATGGTAATGCTCAGGGCAAACGCATGATTAGTTTTCATAGCTCTCCTTCCGAGCGCTAGCAGCAGCGGTTTGGGGTTGATCTGTTGCGGTCCCAGCGGCTGGGACCGCGTGAACAGACGAGATGGCGTCCCCTCGAAGGTGAACAAAACAACGTGGCCAGACGACTTAAGTTGTTGCGCGCTAGGTCCGATTAATTCCGAATCGCACTCAGTGCGCTTTCTTTACAAGTTTCAGCAATCCGAATCGCTCCGGCACGTGAAAGGTTTTGCCCATGGGCGGCTGCCACGTGATCTCGTGTTGATTCGGGGTAGACCCCTGACTGCGAAAAAGATTTATTCGGAGAACGTTGCCGGCAGCTGCCGGACGTGCGTCGATCGCGGCATAGGGAATTCGCATTGCACCGTACCAGACGTGAGCATCGCGATCAATTCGCGCTGAAACTTCGAAACCTGAATTCCATGTCCAACCGTCCTCGTGGTGCGGCTTGTGCAGATCGACGTCCAGGTCTATCCATTCACCTTGTGGTGAAATCTCGAATTCCCGATAGCGGT
>QHZX01000533.1:1431-2364 GCA_003224835.1 Acidobacteriota bacterium
CCAACACCGACAAGGAAGCTGCGAACAAGAACATCACAAGCTTAAGAAAGCCATTCATTCAGGTGCTCCCGCACGAACGCGTCATCCTGCAAATGTGGATATGCCTGGCAAACGCGGTCAATTTCCTCGAGCTGTCCCGGAGAAAGATCTTCGTTCGGATCGAGGCACCAGCGGCCTTGAAGCAGTCCTTGCCGCCGCAAAATCTCATGGAGTCCCGCAATGCATCCACGAAAATCATGTGCGGGATCGAAGAGGGCAGCATTGGCATCCGTCAGTTGTTGGGCCAAAGTCAGCAGTTCAGCCGAAACATTGCTTGAGCGCCGATGCACTTGCCCGACGTGAGAAACCGCAGTCCTTGTCCAGACTGCCCATTGCCCTAGTAGTCCACCGGCAAATCGGATCCGATCTCCTCCAAAATGAAATTCGGTTAACAGATCGAGGAGGATGTGATCATCATTGCCGGTATAGAGTGCGACTTCTCGGGCGCGGCCAGATTCCGCAACCGCGCGTACTACGTCGAGCGTTTGATATCGGTTAAATGGCGCAATCTTGATCGCCACCAACTCTTCGATTTCCGCGAGCTCGCGCCAGAAACTGTACGGCAGTGGGAATCCGCCCACGCTGGTCTGTAGATAGAACCCAATGATCGGAATGATTGAGGCGATAGAGCGGGCATGTTCCAGCAGGCATGGAATTGGCTGGTCACGCAAATCGGCGAGGCTGAGTAGCACCGCGTCGTAACCGAGAGTGGCCGCGAGCTCAGCTTCTTGCCGGGCTTGGTGCTGCTTTCCGCACACTCCGGCAATCTTCACAATGTCGCTATCACGCGTTTCCTCGGCAGCTAACTCCAATACCGGACGCAGAAGGGCGAATTTCGGATTGCGAATGGCAAATTGTGTTGTGTGGACCCCGACCGCGACGCCGCCTGCACCC
>QHZX01000181.1 GCA_003224835.1 Acidobacteriota bacterium
AGAGCGAGTTCAAGCCGAATGGATTTGGATAAGAGAAAGTCCCGCTCTGATCCTGAAAGGGAGTGTTGAAGCCGGTATTGAAGGGGAATGTGCTTCCACCGAATGGCGGCTCAGCGCTGAACTGTTCCAGCACAAGCTGCTCAATCGGGTTATAAAACAACCCCCAACCTGCGCGGATGCTGGTCTTGCCTGAGGTTCCGGGACTCCAGGCCATTCCGATTCGTGGGGCAAAGGCTTTGTAGTACGTCTGGGTCAAGCCGTTGGGTACACCCGGATCTCCGGGCACAAGCAAGCCCACCGGAGTCATCGAAGAACAATCAGTGTTGACCGTGTCTTTGCATGGATAGACGGTGCTCGTTTGCCCAGGCCGGAAAGTCTGCACGTGCTTGCTAATGTCAGCGATAGGAGTGTTCAGCTCCCAGCGCAGCCCATAGTTGAGCGTCAGATTTGGTTTAATCTTCCAACTGTCCTGTGCGAATAGATACAACCCAGTACTCCGCACGTTCTCCACCTGCGCCGATCCTTGACCATATGAACCGGGCAACCCGAGAAGGTAATCGGAAAATGCTGTATCGCCAAGAGTGCTGTTGGTGGAAGTTTCGTCCACAAAGAACTCGCCATTCACGTCAAAAAAGAGCGTCTGATCGAAGCGCTGGCGGCGGATGTCGCCCCCGAACTTGACAGAGTGGTGTCCCATGACCTTGCTGATGTTGTCCGACCACTGGAAAGAATTTCCCACCTGAGGAAGTTCACCCTCTCCGTTGTTGCCAATCGTGAAACCGCCGCTGACTTGAATAAATGGAAGACCCTCATGTTGAGGACCCAGATTGGGATGAATGCCCAGAGTATTCGCCGATGTTCCATCCGAGAAGCAGAATGGAACGCTAGAGCCCAGCCCCGGGAATGCCTGCTGCAGCCAAGATGGAGGGGTTGGACAGGAGTTCTGTACCGTCGTGGTAAAGGTCGGGTGCTGGAACGTGCGCTGCGCTTCACGGTTGTAATTGAAGCGGAACTCGTTCACGGTTGTGTTGGTGATGGTCCAGGTATGACTGATGTTCCACTGTTGAAACCGCTCGTTAGTGATGGAGCCGAAGCCTGGCACATTGGCGCCCGCCGCCTCGAACTGCGCGAATGGGGAAACTAGATGATGGTCATCAAAATAATAATAAAAACTGAGGTTTTGTTGGTTATTAAGGCGGTGGTCAAGACGTACTGTGAATTGGTCGCCACGCTCGGGCTGCACCGGCGTAGTCACAAGTCTGTCGCTGCCGTTAGCCGGAGTCGGGACATAATTGAGCAGGTCAACGGCGGTAGGATCAAGACAGCTGAGAGGAATAATATTTTCTCGACTATTCGCTAGATCGGTAAAAAGGCCTGGGTGAGTTCCGGACTGGTCAGTATATGTGCTGTAGTGGGTTTCGGTGTTTAGGTCAGCCCCTGACTGGTTCAGGATCGCCTGAGCACATCCCGGTCGCTGCTGCAATGGAAAGGGACTAGATAGAGTCCCGGGGAAAGGTGATTCTGAGGAAAAATCGGAGAAGGCCTGACCTGCACTGGGACGCTCCGCGGCAGTTGGCACAAATACCAGCGGCGAGCGAATCCCCTCTCGAATTCGTCTGCCTTCATACGAAGTAAAAAAGAATGTCCGATCTTTCTTCAGTGGTCCGCCAAACGTCCCTCCAAACTGGTTTTGATTGAACTGTGGCTTGTCGCATAAGCCACTATCGGCGCCGCAGTAAGGATTGGCATTCAGCTTTGTGTTTCGAAAGAACTCATACATATTTCCGTGCCAGTCGTTCGTGCCCGACTTCGTGATCACATTCACAACCGAACCCGAGTTGCGTCCGTACTCCGCGTCAAAGGTGTTGGTCAGAACACGAAACTCGGCAATGCTGTCAGGCGACGGCTGCACCGTGGGCAGATTGACAAACTGATCGTTTGCGTCACCCCCGTTCACGCTGAAGTTATTAGCGCGCCCCCTGCCCCCATTGACCGATACCGAGCCTGCCTTGTCACTGCCGTACACAATCTGGTTTCCTGAGCCAGTCGTGGACATGACGCCGGGTTGTAATTGCAGGAATTGATAGGTGTCGCGCGCGTTCAACGGCAGTTGACTGATGCTGCGATCATCCACCACTGCGCCTAATTGAGTGCTCGTGGTATCCACAAGCGGCGCCTGAGAGGAAACTTCAATCGTCTCTTGAGTAGCGCCCGGCTGCAGGATGGCGTTCAAAGTGAGTACCTGGTTTACATCCAGGACCACATTAGTGTGAACATCTTTTTTAAATCCTTGCAGGGTGTATTCCACGTGATATATGGCAGGTGTTACTTCAACGAAAGTGTAGTCACCCGTGTCGTTCGTCTTCGTACTGCGGCTGACATCGGTGGCCTCATTCACCAGTGTGACGGTCACGCCACTCACCACGGCACCCGTCGAGTCGGAAACGCGGCCGATGATTCGACCCCCGGTGCTCTGAGCGAAGGCGCTGAGAGCCAGACAAAAGACGGTCACTACGACGCAGCAGAAAACTGCAAGACGGCGGAATTCAGGGAAAGACATCGGAGCGTCTCCAGGCAATCGCCAAGAATAAACTTCCAAAACGGGTGGTTGTGCAAGAAACAAACCTTGCTATAATTCCGCAAGGTTAGTAGCTGGGCAAGAGGGCTGTCAAGCAAAAACCGCGATTCGCCCGGTGGACGTGGGCTGTTTGAGCCTGCCGAAATCAGCCCAGACACCGCAATGTATGTCTTCCGTCAGCAACAACGATTATCTAAAAATTGGCGACGTCGCCCGACTAGTCGGCATCTCGCCGACGGTGATTCGGATGTGGGAGAGCCTCGGTCTCTCGCGACCGCGGCGGACTGCCAGCAAATATCGCCTCTACTCGCATGAGGATGTTCGCCTTTTAAAACGTGCAAGTTTTTTGCGAAAAGTGCGAGGCATGAATGCGCCGGCAATTGTGCAAACCCTCAAGCGCGATGGATTGACGCAACCGTCCCGTCATGGAAGCGCCGGCGCTCTGGGTGCTCGCCTACGACAGTTGAGGTTAACCAAGGGCGCATCGCTTGCGAGCGTCGCCAAGGCTGCGGGCATTTCGGTTGGATTTCTTAGCTCGATCGAGCGCTCACAGATGAGCGCATCGGTCGCTACTCTGCGCAAACTGGCGCGCTATTACAAAACCAATATTCTCGATTTCCACGACACTGCGGAACCGAACCAGAATCTGGTGAAACCCAAAGCCCGGAAAGTGCTTGAGGCTGGCCCAGGCGTCCGCATGGAGTTGCTGGCCTGGGGCAACACAGTCATGGAGCCGCACCTTTTTCGCGTCGCTCCCAACGCAGGCAGCGGCGAATCTTATACCCATGTCGGTGAAGAATTTCTGTACATTCTGAAAGGCGAGTTGCAGATTTTTCTCCGCGATGAAGAGTATCGCCTGAAAACGGGCGACAGCTTTTACTTCGAGAGCGCAGTGCCGCACAAGTGGACGAACCCAGGCCGCTCGGAGACGTTGATACTTTGGGTTAATACGCCTCCCACTTTCTAGTTGCGAGGAGAACGCATTGGCTAAGACAAGATTTGCTCGATACATCTTTCTCGGTTTGCTGATCGCGCCTCTTTCCTGGACGTCCTCCGCCGAAACGAAATCCACGGTCGCAGATATGGTTTTGATCCACGCGCGAATCTACACCGTGAACGCGAAACAGCCGTGGGCAGAGGCGTTAGCGATTCGTGATGGAAAAATTCTCGCGGTCGGCAGTGATCGCGAGATTTCCAAGTATCGAGGAACGTCAACACAAATAATCGACGCAAGAGGGCGACTGGTACTACCCGGCTTTACTGATTGCCACGTTCACTTCATGGACGGCTCGTTTTCCTTGCAGCAGGTCAACGTGGAAGAGGCTAAGACGGTTGCGGAAGTTCAAGCTCGCATAAAAACGTACGCAGCGGCACATCCGGATGATAAGTGGGTTTTGGGGCGCGGTTGGTCGTACCCGCTGTTCGCGCCATCTGGATTGCCGGACAAAAAGCAGCTCGACGCCATTATTCCCGACCGGCCTGCCTACATTGAAGGATTCGACGGCCATACCTGGTGGGCGAACAGCAAAGCGCTTGAGGCAGCTCATATATCAAAGGACACCGCAGATCCGCCGGGCGGGACGATTGTTCGTGACCCCACAACCAGTGAGCCCACAGGCGCAATAAAAGAAGATGCTGCCGACGCAATCGTACGCCGTGCAATTCCGGTTCCCAGCCGTGCGGCGAAATTGCAGTCGTTACGTGCGGGATTAAAACACGCCAACGAGCTGGGAATTACCCGCGTTCACGTAATGGGCGGCGTGAACGCCGGCCCCGGGGACGTCACCGATGCAGAGCTCCTGGAAGAACTGCGACGCAATGATGAACTCACGGTCCGTTTCTATCTCGCATACAGGTTCGATCCCCCGGAAGTGACAGCTCAGCAGTTAAAGACGATCGAGCAAGCTCGCGAACGCTATCACGATGACTGGATTGCGGCAGGGGGCGTGAAGTTCTTTCTTGATGGCGTGATCGAGACCCATACTGCGGCCATGCTGTCGCCGTATTCGAATGATCCGTCGTTGTCCGGTCAGCTATTGTGGGATCCCGAGAAGTACAAGGCCTTCGTAGCCGAACTGGATCGGCGGGGAATTCAAATTTTTACTCACGCCATCGGTGATCGCGCGATTCGGCTGGCGCTGGATGCTTACGAGGATGCTGCGACAAAGAACGGCACCAGGGATGCACGGCATCGCGTCGAGCACATTGAGGATGCCTCGGCCGCCGACATTCCCCGTTTCGGCAAACTCGGAGTGATAGCGAGCATGCAGCCACTGCACGCCTATCCAGCCGCTGACACGCTCAAGTCCTGGCTGCCTGCAATTGGACCAGAGCGCGGAAGTCGGGGCTGGGCGTGGCATAGCATTCAGGCAGGCGGAGGGGTGCTCGCCTTCGGAAGCGATTGGCCAGTGGTAACGCTGAGCCCTTGGCCGGGATTGCAAAACGCTGTGACCCGAGAGACCACCGAAGGCGAACCCAAGGGCGGCTGGATTCCGTCAGAACGCATCAGCCTGGTGGATGCGATCAAGGGCTATGCGCTGAATGCAGCCTTCGCGGGACATCGCGAGAAGACCGAGGGTTCGCTGGAATCCGGGAAACTGGCGGATTTAATCGTACTCTCGCAGAATGTCTTCGCCGTCGATCCGCTCGAATTGGTTAAAACGAAAGTAGCTCTGACCATGGTTGGCGGCCGCATAGTTTATAAATCTGCCGGCTTCTAGGCTTCCGCTCGCTTCTTAGTTAGTTTCTCTGGCATTAGTATCCGCGCTATACGAAAATCTAATGATGCCGCGCAGGCGTTCCGCCGAGAAAAAGCGTCCCG
>QHZX01000182.1 GCA_003224835.1 Acidobacteriota bacterium
AACAAAAAGAAAAGAGCCCGTGCTGATCATCGCTTCCAGCGACATGAATCATTACGAAGATGACGCCACAACTCGCGTCAAAGATCGCAAGGCAATCGAGAAGATTCTGGCGCTTGATGCCCCCGGCCTGTATGAAACGGTTATCAACGAAAGCATCAGCATGTGCGGCTTCGGCCCGGCAGTTGCCATGTTAACGGCCGCCCGGCGGCTTGGCGCTGAAAAAGCAGAATTAGTTCAGTACGCCACCTCCGGAGACACATCCGGCGATCGCAACGTCGCCGTGGGTTATGCGGGAATCGTTATTCGCTGACTACTTGCCCGCATTTGCGAGCAGGCGCAACGCTCGGGCGCGGCTGACGTTCATCACCGACGAGTCATTCGCAATATCCTTCAACACTGGCGCGATGGCCTGAACATCACCTACACCGTTGTCCCGCTGCATCTCTTCCATTCGCTTCAATTGGTCGTCAAGTGCCAGCTTTTCGTATTTATGGAAGTAAACCAGCCGCCGGCCGAACTCCATCGTGGTTGAGAGATTTTGGAAGAGAGAAGTCAGCTGTCCAACCGGCTGCAGCGGCGAGTAATTGTACGTGGCTTGGGAATTGTGGCTGTCGTCCTTGTACGCCAGGGTCTTCGCTCCAGTGTTGGCAATGTTCTTGTTATTGGAATCCACTTTGCCGCTGAAATAATGCGCGCGCTTGGCGAGATCGAAAATCTGCGAGCGAACGCTCTCTGAGACTGCAAACTGAAGCGGCTCCGGATCTGCAGGGTCAGATTTATCGTCAAACTTCCCATTTGAACTGTAAGATCCGTGGCCATTGTTGGCAACCACAAGTTCATAGTGGCTGGGGTTCGCACCTGGAAAATCAAAGGTGAAGCTAACAGTCGCCGCCGGGTGCTGGCCATAAGCACCGAGGCAAACTGTGAGGGTGACTAGCGAAAGCAGCGCGCGAAACGTTCTCAATCCCATTCACAAAATTATGCCAGAAGTGGCTGGATCGCTTGGGAAGCTACGTCTGCCGGAGCCTTGACACCGTCCCGCTCCAAGAAAATTCGCACCGACCAAATGGTTGGCCATCCCGCCTTTCCAGTCTGCATCTATTCGCGCTATAGTCACAGGTCGTTAAAAACGGGGGTGCGTCATGGCAACCGAGGTCACTTCGGAGGCAACAAGGCAGGAAACAAAGGCCAGAAGCTTTGGCGAGAACATCGAAAGCGATCTCGCGCCGAAGTTTCTTCGCGTGGTCGAGAATGCAGCCATTGCCTGTGCCCGCACCATGGGCCGTGGGGAGCGCGAACTGTCGGACAAAGTGGCCGTTGAATCCATGCGGCGCACAATGGACTCCATCCCGATGCGAGGCCGAATTGTGATCGGCGAAGGGGAACGCGATGAAGCTCCCATGCTCTACATCGGCGAAAAGCTTGGCGCCGAGTTTCCCGATGGCTCGGGAGTTCCCGAAGTCGACATCGCCGTAGATCCGCTCGAAGGCACAAACCTTTGCGCAACCGGCGCGGCTGGCGCGATCACGGTGCTTGCGGCATCGGAAGCTCACGGATTGCTGAATGCGCCCGACTGCTACATGGAAAAAATCGTAGTCGGACCGTCATGCAAGAAAGCCGTTGAATTAGACGCGCCAGTCGCCGATAACCTGAAGAATATCGCTAAGCGGCTGGATCGCGATGTGCAGGATTTGACGATCGTGGTTTTGGATCGGCCGAGGCATGAAAAACTAATCTCGGACATTCGTGCGACGGGGGCACGTATCCGTTTGATCAGTGACGGCGACCTCTCGGCGGGAATTGCTGCCGCTGTCATCGGGACCGGCGTTCATGCGGTCATGGGGTCGGGTGGCGCACCCGAAGGCGTGATCACAGCGGCGGCAATCCGCTGCTTGAATGGATACATGGTCGGACGCCTGGTCATCAACAAGCCGGAACTGGAAGAACGCATAGCTCGAATGGGAATCCGCGACAAGAACAGAATTTACCGGGCAGAAGATCTCGCACCTGGAGAACAGCTTATCTTCGCCGCTACCGGTGTGACTGACGGCGCGCTATTGCGCGGCGTGCGCTTCTTTGGCGAAGGGACCCGCACGTCATCTGTTGTGTTGACGCTGATGACCGGCAAAGTACGGTTTATCGACAGCACTCATCTCGCGAAGAAACCCGACGTGAAAGTCAGGTTCATGTAATCTCATTTCATGATTCCATGCATGAAACGGCGAATCCTGGCGCCTCAAGCAGGCCCTGAGCCACTAGCCACTGAGCGCTCGCCACTTGTATCATCAAACTGATGGCTGCCGCACATTCTTTTCAAACCGACGATCAGCGACTCGAATCGATCCACCAGAAGGTGATTGCCCGCGAGCGCCTCGACTTCGATGACGGGCTCGCGCTGTATCGCACTGGGGATATTCTGGCTGTCGGTTGGCTGGCCAATCACGTACGTGAGCGCATGCACGGCGATCAGACTTACTTCAACGTGAATCGCCATATTAATCCCACTAATGTTTGTGTTGCGGCCTGCCGTCTGTGTGCCTTCGGTCGAAAAAAAGGAGCTCCTGGCGCCTATACGATGGCACTCGAAGAAGCCTTTGAGACGGCGGCTTCGGGCTATAGCGAGGCAGTCACGGAGTTTCATATCGTTGGCGGGCTACATCCTGATCTGCCATTTCAATATTTTCTCGATCTCGTATCCGGATTGAAACAGCGTTTCCCACAAGTACATTTGAAAGCTTTCACCATGGTAGAAGTAGCGTATCTAGCGAAGCGCGCCAAGTTATCGATTGCGGAAACCCTGCAGCAACTGAAGGCGGCAGGCGTCGATTCCCTTCCCGGCGGCGGCGCAGAAATTTTCGCCGATCGCATTCGCCACATCATCTGCGACCACAAAATCGATGGTGACCAATGGCTGGAGACCGCGCGCCTTGCGCATAACCTGGGCTTGAGATCCAATGCGACAATGCTCTATGGTCACGTGGAAAACGATGAGGACCGCGTCGACCACCTGATGAGGCTTCGAGCTTTACAGGATGAAACCGGCGGCTTCCAAACCTTCATTCCGCTGGCTTTCCATCCAGATAACACTCCGCTGGAACATCTTCCCAAAACTACCGGCATGCTAGACGTCAAGCAAATCGCCGTCAGCCGGCTGCTGCTCGACAACTTCCCGCACATCAAAGCCTATTGGCAAATGCTCACACCGAAGATCGCGCAGATTGCGCTGCGCTTCGGCGCTGACGACCTCGACGGAACTGTGATTGAGGAGAAGATCTATCATGACGCTGGCGCAACAACGCCTCAGGGCATGCGGCGGCAGGAACTGGTGCGCTTAATCCGCGAGGCTGGCCGCGAGCCAGTCGAGCGCGACACGCTGTATCGACCGGTGGTCCGAACCGAAACCTCAGTCACAGTTGCGGTCTGATTTGCGATCGCGCTAGAAAAACTCATTCATATCAGAAGCAGTCGCGGACCCGGCTGGAAAGTCCTTAATTCCCAACAGCTCCATACTTAAGCGCAAGGCGCTCTGGTGCTGGTACAGGGTCGTCGATTGATAATTTCGGCGCACAGAAGAGCCAATGAGGATCGTCGAAACGTGTCCGCCATCGTGCGCCATATCGTCGATTGATGATTCGTCCCAAGTGTAAATCAGCACGGAGTTGTTGAATGCAGCGCTGTTGATCAATGGTCCGACGTTAGTCTGAATCCACGAATCGATCGTCGCCAATTTATCAGTATCCGTGCAATTGGAAGCTCCATTGGGGCAATCATGTCCGTCACTAACGAAGTTGGGGACTATCATCGCGTAGTTAGGCAAAGTTCCGTTCTGAATATCCGTCGACAACTGAGTAAACGGCACCACATTCGCGGCTTGACTGGAGCTGTTCAGCACGTCTGAGAAGTATGTGAATGGATTATGATCCTTGCCATATGGGAATACGGTCGGGCCCAAATAGCCGACGCTGGGCAAACTCTCGGCATAGACCTTCCAACTCTTACCCGCAGCGGTAATTGCGCGTACTACGTTATCCGAGCTAACCGTACCTGTGAACGTATCATCGGTAGTTACCATATCGCCTGTGGTGAGCACGAAATAGTTGGGCAGAGAGTTGTGACGGTTGGCGTAGTACTGGGTCGCGAGTGAATACTGCTGGGCCAGCGAGTTCGTGTATGGCATTGCAGGATTGCCAATCACGCTCTCATAAGAGTGGTTTTCCTCCACCAAAATAAAAACATGGGGAACCACAGGGACCTTGTGGTTCGACGGGTCGGAGCCTCCACCGCAGCCTGCCTGCATTGCGACGAGAAGAACAACCGACGAAATGTACGTTGTATTTCTGCTCAAAAGGCGACCGAGTAGCATTCCGAATTTAGAGAGCAGCGTCCCTGCCTGAGTTGCTTAGTAACGGTCTTCCCGGCGAGTCCTGAGGGAAAAATATCGCCCATGTGAGTATCAGCGCCCATGATGAAACTCGTTTCGAGAGCTGTTCATAATTTCGCGAGTTCCTCGCGATTAGCGGGTGTAAAATCAAGGTGCGAAGGCTTCACGGGATCTCCTCCCGGCATCAGAGGCAAAAGCATGAATGTTCACATAACCTATAAGGCCCATAAAACTTCCGACGTAGATAAAGAAATTCAGCACTGGATATCAAAAATACAGAAACGACTGCAGGTGTTCCGGCCGGAACTTATACACCTGAAAGGGTCAATCGAGGAGAACTCTCCTCGTGAAGGCACTGTCGTGTCGCTCAACTTGCGGCTGCCATCAGGGCAAATGGCAGTACAGCAGGCTTCCCCTGCAGTTACCAGCGCTCTGAAAGCAGCTTTTAGTGACCTGCTGGAACAGATTGGGAAACACAAAGGTCTTTTGCGGAGCTCACATTCGTGGAGACGGCATCGCGCTCTGGAAGGAGTTCCAAAGCCAGAAGTTCCCTTTGAAGAGACCTTCGCGGCGGTACCACCTCAAACGGCGACCTCAGAGGATGTTCGCTCGTACCTGAATGCCAACCTGCGACGCTTGCGCCTTTTCATCGAACGGGAAATCTACTTTCGGGAGAACTCCGGCGACCTGCAACCTGGCTCAGTAAGCCCGGAAGAGGTTCTCGATGAGGCTGTAGCCCGCGCTTTGGATGAAAAAATCGAGAAGCCGGATCGCATCGGCCTCGAGCCTTGGCTTTATAGACTGGCGATCCGCTCATTGGACGACTTCAGCCGTTCGGCTCAATCCAACGAAGAAGTTGATATTCAGGGGCGGAGTCGCAGGCGCAACGACACTGATGGAGACGAGGCACGGCTGGAGTTTTATCAGCCTGATGAAACCGTCACAGCAGAAAATGGAATCGCCGATGGCAAAGCGTCAACTCCCGAGCAACTTGCCTATTCCGACGAGATGATCTCGCTGGTGCAATTTGCTTTGCGCCGCGCCAGCCGGATCGATCGCGAAGCTTTCATACTTTTTGCGATTGAGGGATTCTCGCTCAATGAGATCGCGGCCATCGTTGATCGTCCGCCCGAGCAGGTGCGTCAGTCAATCCACAACGCCCGAGAAGCGCTGCGCCATGCGCTTCCGGTGGAAAATCCATTAAAAGACAAGCTCCTTCAACACACCACAACAAGTTAGGGTGCCTCATGATTTCTCGTGAAGAGCTGCGACAACTTGCCTCGTTCGAATCCCGCCGTCCCGATGAACTCGCGATCAGCTTTTATTTCGAACCTTCTACTCCGCAGGATAAGTCTCACCGCGAAGAAGGAATCTTGGCAAAAGA
>QHZX01000534.1 GCA_003224835.1 Acidobacteriota bacterium
AGCCTTCACCCAGTTACGCAGCTGCGTCGGATGAACGCCCAAATCAGCCTTCACCCAGTTACGCAGCTGCGTCGGATGAACGCCCAAATCTTCTGCGGCCCGGGCGTACGACACTCCACGATCTTTGACCAGCCTCACCGCCTCAAGCTTGAACTCTCGCGTGAACTTCCGTCTCTCCATGACCCACCTCCTGCTCCATAAAACACCTAACTTGGTGTCTTCGGAACCGGGTGCAGCTCAGTCTTAAAGCGATGAAGGCTGACGATTCGGAAGCAACGCTGCTCTATTATCGGATTCACGATTTCCGGGTCACCTGCGAAACTCGTCTTGCCCATTTGGGTTTCAATCAGGAAGTTCGCGACGCTGTTCTGGGGCATGCTAAGCCCGGCCTGCAGAAGACGTACAATAAGCACGGTTACTATGAAGAGAAGAAAATGGCGCTCGCTACCTACGCGAAACACCTATTGGACGTAGTCAAAGTGAGCAAATTTGATGCTGATAAAGTTCGAGAACTTGCGGAAATTCCGATTCAACCCTCCCGAGGGCGGCGGCAATCTTTCCTACCTTTCGAAAACGACAAACTTGCCTTTCGCCGGGCGTTGCAAAGGGCCGAGAGGGCCTATGATAAGGCAAGTCAGCAGCAGTCGGTCGAAGAGCATTGCATACAGTTGAAATCGGTATTCCAAGAAGAGAAAAGATTCGCTCATGAATGCCTTCAGATGATCTGCGCTTGGAAAAATGTGACCGAGCTTGCGAGGAAAGATATCGCCGCGACGGCCGACTACTTGTCGGCTGTCAGACAGCATGGAGATCACGAGGAGCTATTGGCAAGCCGCTCTCAAATCGCGCCGGAAGCTCTCGTTGCTCATCTTACGAGTATTATTACCGATATTATGGCTCCCGTGCGGGAGTTTTCCTATCAGCTCAAGCTGCATTGGGACAAGACAATGAGGAAGACTATGGGAACCGAATTTGATAAGAAATTTGCTTTCAGCACCGCCCACGAACTTGTGTTCAAAGCAATCACCACTCTGACGAATAACTATAACAAGCTCGAGGTAACGAGAATAAGTAGAAGCCTCCAAACTTCGAATTACAATCCAGAAACGTTTCGAACCCCGCCACCCGAGGGTATCGCATTGTTGAAACTTTTGAGACCACAGCTTGCAGTCTTTCTGTCCTCAGCGAGGGTTGGCCTTCAGAAAAGATCGAGACGTTAAGCGATCAGCTCATACAGCCCTAATCTGCGTCTGCGTGGCTCCGGGTTTTTGTCAATACCTAGCGTGAAGCGGAAACGTTTACACCCGATCCCCTCTATTGCGTTCTTCGCCTTGTCAACTCAGCAGGTTAGTCCTCACGAGTAGCCCACGTGAGGAAGCTCTTATGTCGAAGCATTTTATTGACGGGAAAGCTGTTGCCGGGAAGGTGTGCCTTTCGAAGTCGGAAATGTATCACCGAATAAAGGCGGGAACCTTTCCCAGACCTGTCGCCCTGGGGCCCCGGAAGGTTGTATTTCTTGAATCCGATGTTGACGCTTGGATGCAGGCACGAATAGAGGAGTGTGACACTTCCGTCACGTTCCGCCGATTGCGTGCGCATAAGGCAGTCGGCTCTCGCCGTGACCGGAGGATTGAGCCGTGACCTCGGTCGAACCTGTTCCCGACACAGCAGCTGCAGTTGAATTTCTGAAGCTCGTCTATAAACGGAGCACGAACTTGAGCGATGGTTGGTCCGATACAACGGCGAGCGAAATATCTATTGGTCGGTAAATCGTCCCGTCCGGGATCTTCACAAGAAGGCTTCAAGAGAGGACATCAAAGAAGTTGCATATCTTCACGTCGACATCGATCCCCGCGTTGGCGAAGATTTTGAAACCGAGAAAGAACGTTGTCTTGCGCTCCTGACGAATAATCTGCCGCCCTCTCTTCCGCAACCGACAATCGTATTATTTTCTGGTGGTGGTTATCAGGCCTTTTGGAAGCTGGCCAACCCAATCCCGATCAGCGGCGACATCGGCGCGGCTGAAAAAGCCAAGCTGTTCAACCTGAAATTGGAGCAGCTACTCGGCGGCGACAATTGCCACAACGTTGACCGCATCATGCGCCTGCCGGGCACAGTGAACGTACCGGATGAACGCAAGCTGGCCAAGGGCCGCAAGCCTGCTTTGGCAATGCTGATCGCGTGTGAGCTTGACCTCGTTTACCCGCTGAGCATGTTCACGGCCGCAAATGCAATCGAGCCTGCTCCCGCGGGCCCGCTCGCGCCGGTAATGATCGGGGACGCCGTTCGCACTGCTGACCCAGAAGAGCTGAACCAGTGGAACGTTCCAGATCGTGTCAAGGTTATCATGGTGCAGGGCCACCATCCGGACGAACCCAAGCTGACCGACGGCAGCCGCTCGGTATGGCAGTTCGACTTCGTTTGTCACATGGTGCGCTTCAAGGTGCCTGATGAACGCATCCTAGGCATTCTGCTTGACTCAGAATATGCAATCTCGGCCAGCGTGATCGATAAAGGCCGCAATGCGCGCCGGTATGCAGAGCGCCAGATCAGAAGGGCCCATGAATTTGTAGCGTTAGACGAGCTCGAGTTTGAGACAAACGAGCACGGCAAGCCCAAGCTATCGCAGCACAACATCCGCGCGGCCATGCACAAACTGCGCGTTTCGGTTCGTCATGATGTGTTTAGCAACGGGATGCTCATTGATGGTTTACCTGGCTTCGACGTGCTCGGTGATGCTGCTGTGATACGGCTTCGGCTGCTGCTCGACAAGAAATTCAAGCTGCTGTTTCAGCGAGAGTTCTTCTTTGATGTGGTACTAGACTTAGCGCGCCACGCGCCATTCCATCCAGTCTGTGACTACCTCGATGGGCTTTCCTGGGATAAGAAGCCGCGACTTGACAGTTGGCTGACGACCTATGCGGGTGTCGAGAGTAACGAGTACACGCGCGCGGTTGGCGCGCTGGTGCTGATGGCCGCTGTGCGCCGCGTCCGGCAACCAGGGTGCAAGTTTGACGAGATGCTGGTACTGGAATGCAGCCAGGGCACCGACAAATCTTCGGCGCTCTCGACGCTGGCTGTTCGATCCGAATGGTTTTCGGATGACTTGCCGCTTAACGCGGATACCGCCAAGGTTGTCGAGCGACTTTCGGGCAAATGGATTGTTGAGGCTGCCGAGCTCAAAGGATTGAAAGCTGCCGGCATCGAGCATCTCAAGGCTTTCTTGTCGCGCCGGATCGACGTTGCGCGGGCTGTGTGGAACCGCATCGTGGCCCGCCACGCCAAAGCATCTTCATCGGCACGACTAACACTGACAATTATTTGCGA
>QHZX01000535.1 GCA_003224835.1 Acidobacteriota bacterium
AGGATCGCGGCCTTCAGACGAAAGTGATCATTGATCGAGATACGGCTTCGAGGCTCGGGGTCTCTCCCCAGGCAATCGACAATGCGCTTTATGACGCCTTTGGCCAGCGCCAGGTTTCTACTATCTACCAGCAACTCAATCAGTATCACGTAGTGATGGAGGTCGACCCGCAATACCAGCAAACGCCCGCGGCCCTCGAATCGGTATACGTGGGGTCCTCTAACGGAACGATGGTCCCGCTGTCGGCGATTGCCCGTTTCGGTCAAGCTAATACCGCCTTGGCTGTCAGCCATCAGGGACAGTTTCCAGGTACCACGATTTCTTTCAATCTTGCGCCCAATGTTTCTCTTGGGCAAGCCACTCAGGTTATCGAGGCAGCGAAGAGTGAAATTCAGTTTCCCGCGACAATTCACGGCAGTTTTCAGGGAACGGCAGCCGCGTACAAGGAGGCCCTTTCAAATCAAGTTGTGCTTCTTATTACCGCAGTGGGGGCTGTTTACATCGTTCTAGGAATTTTGTACGAAAGCTTTATCCACCCCATAACCATTCTTTCGACGCTCCCATCGGCGGGGGTGGGCGCACTGTTGGCATTGCTAGTCACTCACAATGAACTGAATGTCATGGGGCTGATCGGAATTATTCTCCTGATTGGCATCGTTAAGAAGAACGCGATCATGATGATCGACTTCGCACTCGACGCTGAGCGCCGCGAAGGTAAATCTCCAGAGGACGCCATCTTTGAAGCATGCATGCTGCGGTTCCGTCCAATCTTGATGACAACCATGGCCGCGCTGCTTGGAGCTTTGCCGCTCGCTCTTGGCACCGGCGTGGGATCGGAGTTGCGCCAGCCGTTGGGAATCACGATTGTGGGTGGCCTGATCTTCAGCCAGGCGCTTACTTTATTCACCACTCCGGTTGTTTATCTTTACCTCGACCGCATGCGCTGGGGTTGGCGACGAAGGCATCGACCCATTTCCGGACAAATCGCGCCTGCTGGTAGTCAGGCGGACTAGGTGCGCAAAGCCAGGATCACTTTTATCTTCAGTAACTCATCCTGAGCGACGCCATGGCCTTCCAAGGAAAAGCTTCATCGTTAATGCTCTCAACAACTTAGCAATTGATGTCCCTTACGTCCCATGACCTCAGTAACGTGCGCCTGAGATTCCTGCGGCTTAGTCTAAGTTGATAGGTCCAATGGAGCATCACCATTTCTAGCATCGGTACAAGTAGATCGATTACCCAGGCGTCCGCCCGCCCATTTATTCACAGCCTGAATATTCTGGTGAAGTACGTGCGGCTCTATGGTTTCGCTCACAAACGCACCCAAACACAATTTGAAGTGACTTGGGCGGAACTGAAGGATGCTCTCCCCGTAGGCAAAGGCAGCTTTGTTCTAGGAGTCGCGGGTGAGCGCCTGCTGCTTGATGGAGTGGCAATTGAAACGGGACAGGCCGAACGCGGTTTTGCGCAGCTGCTTACCGCATCCGGGCTGGCCAGCATTCAGTTCTGCAGCGACGTGGCGCCGGAAGAATTGAAGTATCCGCGTAAATGAAGTTAAGTTTGTGGCTTCCGATTCAGCGTCGGCGAATATGACGGCCGCGGCGCACCTGGTCGCTCAGACCCTTGGTCCGGAATTTAAGGATTGGCTAAACGATCCCAACAAGCTGATACAGGTAATTGCCGCAGCTGACGGGTCTCACAAACCAAAACCGGGCCCAAATAAAGGCTCCAAAAGTGTAGAGGGAAGTTGGAGCAATTCTCCTTTTTTGCTGAACAGAAAAGAGACGCAGCAGGCATTGCAGTTGCTGACGCGCTTCGGCGAATTAACCACCGTCAAGGCTCCGAAGCCGGAGTTGATTGGATCGGAATTAGATCGAGCCGACGATAAGATCAAAAACTCCGTGCTGAGCTTGCTGGATGAGCTAGCCAGCACAGGACCGGACCCTAAAGCTGCAAAGCCACTTCTGATGCGAGCCGCGGAACAGTTGGCGATCCGCTACGCGCTTGAGCGATTCGAAAGCGGCGATGTGAGAGTGAATGCCGTCCACGAAATATTCGAGCAGATGAGCCAGCAGATGGGAAATCTGCGCAAGGTTCTGCAGACGCACGAAGCCAAGATGACTAAGGCCGGCATCATGGTCGAGTCGCATGCAGATATTCTCGATCGAACATTTTGGTCCGAGCTGCCGGAGAGCAGCAAGAACAAGGCTCTGCAGTCGGAGGACGCCGCGTGCGTCCCGTCGCGCAATGTACGTCAATACATAGAATTACTTCTACAGCGTGGGGATCGCGAATCCGCTTGCGCCATTCTGGCGAATTATGCGAACGCAGTAACTTCAAAGGACCCTGAATACCGCTCTCGGGTTGCGGATGGAATTGCACAGCTTTCAGATCTATTTGCAGTTGCAGGCGGCACCGTGCTGGCCGAAGCCACACAGAAGTTAGGGGGTGCCATTGCTAAGGAGTCGGACCCCGAAATCGAGGCTTTGATGAGTGCGGCGTTTGTGCGGCTAAGTTCGGAAGCTGCTCAGCGCAAGCAATATCGAGCCATCGCACAAACCTGCGAGGCGATGGACTACGTTGCCAGCCGGCGGCCCGCGCTTGATAGAGAACTGCGCTCGCGAATCGGCGTGGAAGGGCGGTTGCCAGAATTTATAGAGGACGCGCTCTCGCAGTCGAAGTCCAACCCCGATCTAGTTGGGGTATTGCGCCGGAATTCAAAAGCCTCGGCC
>QHZX01000082.1 GCA_003224835.1 Acidobacteriota bacterium
CAGCTTCCACGCGGTGCCGCTGCGTCTTCAAATAGAAGTCCGCGACTTGACTGTTCATGGCAAGGAAGCGCCCGGCCAGCAGCCTTATGCACACGTGGACAGCCTGGCTGCGGTCATAAATCTTTCGTCGGCGCTCGGCGCCAAGCTGGCCTTCCATTCGCTGACTCTTCAGCATCCGGTCATTCACATCATCTTTTATCCGGACGGCAGCACCAACCAACCGGGCAACAATTCTCAAGCTTCTGATTTCCAGCAACTCTTCTCATTATCGACCCGGCAACTACGGGTTCTGCACGGTGAGCTGATATGGCAGGACCAGCGCATTCCGTTGGATTTCAGTTCCGACGGTGTTTCCGTAAATCTCGGCTATTCCTTTCTCCATCGCCGCTATTCAGGCACTGTTGCAATTGGCAAAGCGGAGACTCACTTCGAGGGTTTACGGCCGGTTGCGTGGGGCGGGCAATCAAATTTCACTTTTGACCGGAATGGACTTCAGGTCCAATCACTGAAAGCTACGGCGGGGAGTTCTCAATTCCAGGCAACCGGGGTTCAACTGGATTTCACGAAGCTGAGAGTCCGGGGGAATTACGACCTGAATATTGATCTGACGCAGGCTGCAGCGGTGTTCCACAAGCCGCAAATTAAGGCGGGCGCCCTGCACGTCACTGGAAGTGGCTCATGGTCGCGCGAAGGATTCGCTTCTGACGGGGACTTCGATGTCCATGCCCTCGAGTGGCAGCAGAGGACATTTTCCGGACAAGGGCTGACGGCCAGTGGCAAATTTTCAATAGATCCGCGGAAGCTTGCGATTTCGAAGACACAAGGTCAATTCCTGCGCGGAACCTTTATCGCGGACGGTGAGGTGGTGAACTGGCAATCTCCGCCTGCTGCAGCGAAGAGCCTGCAACAGCGTGGGATCATCGTGATCAAGACGAAGAACGTATCGCTCACCGAATTGCTGGGGGGGCTGGGTCCGATTTTTCGCCCCGTGAACAAATTGAGGTTCGCGGGAAACATTAGCGGTAATGCTGAGGTGCAATGGAAACAATCCATTGATTACGCGCAAGCGGTCGGTGTCGCGGAGGTTTCGCCACCCAGCAGCCCACGTGATGGCCAAATTCCTTTGACGGCCAGGGTACGTGCGAACTACGACTTGCGATCCGGCGACATGCAATTGAGCGAGCTTACCGCGAGTACTCCAGCTACTCAGCTGCAGGCCTCGGGAGCGCTCGCCTCTTCTGTGAAGGTCGCATTTTCCAGCAATGATCTGCGGGAGTGGCAATCGGTCATAGCTCAGTTATTTCCAGCCGGTGCACCGCTGGTCGTACACGGGCATGCGGTGTTTAACGGAACGGCCGCCGGACGAACGTCAAATTTGAGGCTCGCAGGGAATTTGCAATTGCGGGATTTCGACGCCATCGTTCCTGCTAAACCCAGTGCGCCGCAGGGGCTGGTGCACTGGGATTCATTGATTGCGGACGTACAGGTCTCATCCACAGGGTTGTCTCTGCGCAATGCAGTTCTGCGGCGCGAAGACGCGATCGTGAAAATAAACGGTACGGCGGGATTGGAGGAGTGGGCGCTCGTCCCGGATAGCCCGCTGCGGTTGCGACTTGATGTGCAGAACGCAAATGCCGATGAACTGGGAAACTTCGCTGGTTACGACCACCAGGTCACCGGAAAACTCTTAGTGGCCAAACGTTTGATTCAGCGAATGCGAATTTGACTGTGAAAGGGCCACAGCTCACAGTCACGGATTTTGCTTCGACCCGAGGGCAAGCGCGAATTGCAGGAAGCGGCGAGTACAACCTCGAGGCACGCTCCTTCCAATTTAACCTCCACGGCACGAACTTCGATCTCGCGGATGTCGACTTGCTCGGGCGATCAAAAATAAAAATTACGGGCAAGTTGGATTTTGCGGCGCAGGCGTTTGGAACAACAATCGCCCCAGAAGTGAAAGCCGATCTGCATCTGCGCAACGTTGCTTTGAATGACCAACCTGAGGGGGACTTCCTGCTGAACGCGGTCTCGCGCGGTCCCGACGTGCGCCTGACCGGTCACTCGGATTTCAAAGACGCCGAACTTCAGATCGAGGGAAATGTTCGTTTGCGTGACCTATGGCCGGCGCACATTGACTTGCACTTCTCGCATTTAGACGCTGATCCATTTTTGCAGAGCTTTCTTCGCCGGCACGTCATCGATCATTCAGCGGTGGCCGGCAATTTAACTATCGAAGGCCCCCTGCGTGATCCACAGCACTTGAATATTATTGGCAATCTCACCGAGCTCAATGCGGAAGCCGCCAAAATACGCGTTCACAATCAAGGTCCGGTTCGATTCACTCTGTCCGAACGCGCGTTCAAGCTCGATAGTTTCCATGTTGTCGGCGACAACACGGACTTGTCAGGCAGCGGCTCGGTCCAGTTTAGCGGTGACCGGGCATTGGATTTCGAAGCAAGAGGAAACGTCGACCTGAAACTTCTCCAAAGCTACGACTCCGACATCACGAGTTCAGGGACACTTACCGGAAATGGTCGTGTGACCGGCACCCTGAACGCGCCGTTGGTTAAAGGCAAGCTGGAGGTCCAGAACGGCGCAATTTCAGACATAAACTTGCCGAGCGCTTTGAGTGATATTAACGGGACTCTTCTCTTCAGTCAGAGCCAGGTCACGATTGAAAGCCTGAATGCCCGCGTCGGCGGTGGCACCATCGCATTCACCGGGCGCGCGGATATCGCCGGGAAGCTTTCCAGTTTTGAACTGAATGCCAGAGCGGACTCTGTGCGTTTGCGATATCCGCCGGGCGTGAGTTCCACGGCGAATGCAGAGCTGAACTGGAGCGGCAGTTCGTCCGGGTCAGTCCTCTCCGGCGATGTTACGGTAACAAAGCTGGGATTCACGCCGGGATTCGATTTCGCCGCCTACCTCGAACGTACGGCGCAAGTTTCAAGCCTGCCCCAGACGGATCCCGTGCTGAACAAAATTAGGCTTGATATCCACTTGACGACTACGCCCGAGTTGCAGATGCAGACCAGCGTCGTTCGCCTGCAGGGTTCGGCGGATTTGCGAGTCCGTGGCAGCGCTGCCAAACCAATCCTTTTGGGACGCGCAGACGTGTTCGAAGGCGAAGCGTACTTTAACGGCACTAAATACCGGTTGGAGCGCGGCGGAGTTTCATTCACAAATCCCGCGGTCACCACTCCATTTCTGGACCTGGAGGCGGTCACGCGAGTTCGCGATTATGATGTGACGCTGGCGCTGACAGGAGACATCAGCAAACCCAATGGTCTCAAAGTTAATTACCGATCAGATCCTCCTTTGCCCACTGCCGATATTATTGGGCTGCTTGCCTTCGGCCAAACCACAGAAGAATCGGCCCAGCTCCAGCAAGCGAATCAGTCTGCATTCAGCCAGCAGGCCTCGAGTGCGATGTTGGCAGCGGCGCTGAATGCGACACTCAATAATCGCGCACAGCGATTGTTCGGGAACAGTCGCATAAAAATTGATCCACAAGGACTAGAGTCAGAGACTTCGACGATCACCCAAAGCGGGCCGGCGGTGACCATTGAACAGCAGGTGAAGGATAACCTGACTGTTTCGTACACCACGGACGTGTCGCAGACTTCCCAGCAGGTCATTCGCGCCGAGTACAATCTTTCGAAAAATGTTTCCATCGTCGCGATCCGCGACCAAAACGGCGTGGTGAGCTTTGACGTGAAAATACGCCGACGCAAGCGATGACTGTTTCTACCTGACAAACGGCACACGCATCTAAGTGCACCGATGCCAATTTCGGAAATTGCGAACCTCGATCCGTATTTCCCTGAACGCCGGCAAATGGTGGAGTCGCAACTGCGTGCCCGGAGCATTCACGATGAGCGTGTACTCGAAGCAATGCTGCGGATCCCGCGGCACGAGTTTGTTTCTGCGGAATTCGAATCACAGGCATATGCCGACCACCCGATTCCTATCGGTGAGAACCAGACGATTTCGCAACCGTTCATCGTTGCAGTTTCCTTGCAGGCGTTGAGTCTGCAGGGAGGGGAATCGGTCCTTGAGGTCGGAACCGGCTCGGGATATCAGACTGCGCTACTGGCGGTCCTCGCGCACCAGGTTAATTCCATCGAACGTCATCAGACACTGGCACGGAGTGCTGAAGCAGTTTTAGTCAAGCTCGGGCTGAATAACGTGAAGATCGTCGTCGGTGACGGTACTCATGGCCTGCCAGAGTTTGCGCCTTATGACGCGATTCTGATCTCAGCCGCTGCGCCTTCGATTCCGCGAAATCTTCTCGATCAGCTTGCGGAAGAAGGAAGAATGGTGATTCCGGTGGGGCCTCCTCATGCGCAGGAACTGCAGCTCGTTCGTAAACGCGACGGTAAAGCTGTTGTGGAAGTGATCGAAGGCTGCCGGTTTGTGCCGCTGATCGGCGCCGAAGGTTATTAATTTCTTTTACAATGCAATGTGCCCCTGCTGAAAAATCTGCGCGTCACGCTGGAGATGATCAAGTGGGAGCACTCCATTTTCGCGCTCCCATTCGCGTTATGCGGCGCCATGCTGGCGGCCCGCGGTGTTCCCACCACGCACCAAATTATTTGGATCGTTGTCGCGATGGTGGCCGCGCGATCGGCAGCAATGTCTTTCAACCGGTTGGCGGACGTCTCCATTGATGCGGCTAATCCGCGTACGAAGGTTCGCGCACTACCGGCAGGGACGCTGACCAAAGCCTTCGTCAGAAATTTTGTTTTGATATCCTGCGCGATTTTTGTCTTTGCGGCCTGGGAGTTAAACCGGATGGCATTCCTGCTCTCACCGGTCGCATTAACAATTCTTTTGCTCTATTCCTATACCAAAAGGTGGACGCGCTGGTCGCACCTGGTGCTCGGTTTCGCGCTTGGTATTGCCCCGGCGGCTGCTTGGATCGCGGTACGCGGTTCGCTTGATCCGCGAATTCTTCTGCTTACAGCAGCGGTTACTTTCTGGGTGGCGGGCTTTGATGTGCTCTATGCCTGCCAAGACTACGAATTCGATCAGAAAGCAGGATTGCACTCCCTTCCGCGCTATTGCGGCATCGCTAATGCATTGTGGATTGCGCGCCTGTTTCATCTTTCGATGTTGCTTCTGCTGCTTTCGCTGGTTTGGATATTCGGCCTCGGTGCCCTGGCAATGGTGGGGCTTGTGACCGTCCTGCTGCTGCTGGCTTACGAGCATTCACTTGTGTCGAAAAATGATTTAAGCAAGCTCAATGCAGCGTTTTTCACTATGAATGGCGTCATCTCGGTCATTTTTTTCGTTTTCATTGCGCTGGATTTGCTGGTGCATCATTCGAGTACAATGTAGCCGGATTTTTACGAGGGAATATGAATAGATTCGGTGTTGGGGTTTTCTGCGTGATAGTCTCTCTCTCCATCTCCATGGTTGCTCAGGCGCCGACCGCAATTATTTCTCCTGCCGTTCAATCCGACGGGCGGGTCACCTTCAAATTCGCAGCTCCGAATGCGGCAAAAGTGGAACTCGAGCTCGAAGGACAGGGGAAGCCCACTCCCATGCAGAAGGACGATCACGGAATCTGGAGCCTGACAGTTGGCCCGCTGGAACCGGATATTTACGGCTATTCGTTTCTTGCCGATGGTGTCGCGCTGATTGATCCTTCGAACCCGCTGATGAAACCGAATCTGCTGGGAACACAAAGTGCGGTACACGTGCCCGGCCCACCGTCGCTGCCTTGGGAAGTTAACCAGGTTCCGCATGGCGAAATTCACCACCACTTCTATTATTCAAAAATTGCGAATGACCATCGCGATTTCTATGTGTATACGCCTCCAAATTATTTTGCGGAGAAGGGAGCGGATTATCCGGTGCTGTATTTGCTGCATGGCTTCAGCGATGATGCCAGCGGCTGGACCTCCGTAGGTCGCGCGAATGTAATCCTCGACAACCTGATCGCTGAGGGTAAAGCAAAGCCGATGATTGTGGTGATGCCGCTCGGCTATGGAGACTACGATGTGATCCGGCGCGGCTGGGGCTCGTGGTCAGACAAAGATCTGGCCTGGCGGAACTTGTCGAGGTTCACGGATATTCTGCTTACGGAAGTGAAGCCGCAAATCGAGCAAAGCTATCGCACGAAGAAAGATCGCGAGTCGCGCGCGATTGCAGGACTGTCCATGGGTGGTGCGGAATCTCTGCTGACAGGACTGAATCATCTCGATGATTTCGCGTGGGTCGGCGCATTCAGCTCGGGCGGAATCGATCTTAAGGATTTCGGCGCGGGATTTCCGGACGTAAATGCCAGCGCCAATCCAAAGTTGAAAGTGCTTTGGATTTCGTGTGGCACCGATGATGGCTTGATCAAGGTAAACCGGGCATTCAAGTCATGGCTGAAGGACAAAGGCGTCCAGTTCACTGATGTTGAAACGCCTGGGGTGCATGACTGGATGGTGTGGCGGCGGAATCTGGCCGCGTTTGCGCCACTCCTGTTCCGATAAATCTGCGTTAGCCGGCTAAGAAAGCTGGCGTATTGGTGGCCAATCCCGCGACGGCCCGGTAAACACGTTGACCGTTTTTTCCAATCGCCTGTTTCCATCGTGAACAGCGATCTGGTGCGGCTTGTTCGCCTCGTAACCTTCCCAGAGCGATACCCCCGCGTAAGCGCCATCTTTTCGCAGAATGTAGTAAACCATGTCCACGAACTGCAGGCGTTCTTGGTCGCCATTGTAATTGCGGACTATTCGTTTTAGCGCATCCATTCCAGCATCGAGCGGCGACATGCCGTGCCGCATGTTTTCGACTATCGTATGCGCGCCTGCGACTTTAATATTTTCCTCGCCATTCCCGGTTGCGCCCGCAGAACCGACATCCTGATCGGTGTAGCATCCTGCGCCGATAATGGGGGAGTCGCCCACTCGTCCAGGAATTTTCCAGGCCAGACCGCTGGTCGTGGTGCACCCCGAAATTTCGGCTTTCCCGTTCAGCGCGGAACAGTGAATTGTGCCCGTGGGCGGAAAGATTACATAGCGGATTGCATCCATGCGAAGCTCTGGAGGAATCCCGAGTTCGGCAGCAATCTGTTCCATACGCCGGATCCCCTGCTCCCATTTATCTGCTTTAGCAGGAGCAGAAAAACGGCGGCGCCAGTCAGGGCTGTCAACGCCCGGTCCCCACCAGTCAGAGTGCGTTTCTTTCCAGAGCAGCCATTCTTTTCGCGATCTTTCGGTGAGAAGGTTCTCACGCTGGAATCCTTGTGCGACGGCAAATCGCTCCGCTCCTTCTCCCACCAACATCACATGACCGGTATGGAGTCGC
>QHZX01000536.1 GCA_003224835.1 Acidobacteriota bacterium
TGTGCCGCCGTCGCCCACCATTGCGTTGAATCATCTCGGGTTTCGCCCGCAGGTGTCCAAGATGTTGATCGTGCGCGTCACGCCGGCCACTCCGAAACTCCAAAGCTGTGTGGTGGAGGATGTTGCTCGACCATTCAAGACGCAGGTAGAGTTGCGGCGCAGCGACTCAGATTTTGGTCCTGTACTTATCGGTGATCTGAGCACGAGCAGGAAACCTGGCATCTACCAGGTCACTATTGGTCAAGAGCAGAATGGAAAACCGCAGGTCAGCAACGGTGTAGCGCAGGGGGAACACTCGGTCCCTTTTTTTGTGCGAGACGATGTATGGCGACGCACGCTTCCCAAAGCCGTTGGCTATTACCGATACCAGCGTTGCGGTGTGGAAGTACCGGGAGTCCATCCCGCGTGTCATCTTGATGACGCGCGCCGCCGCGATAACGGCGAGCACGTAGATCTAGTTGGCGGATGGCATGATGCAGGCGACGTTCGTAAGTGGATGGACGTAACCATGCTCAACGGAATCGCGCTGCTGAGATTGCGACGCGAACTTCCTCGGCGTGAGGGCGACCCCACCGACGATCAACTGCTCGAAGAGGTGCGGTTCGGTAACACATACTTTCTCAAGATGCAGGACCGTGACGGGCGCATCTGGCATGACACAGCCGGCGGCGTGAACGGCGACAACTCCGATAATCATTGGACGGACAACATTGTCGGAACCGCGGACGACCGATATGTGGATACACACAAGAATGAGGTTGAATCAGCTATTTTCGTAACCCTCGAAGCTCNNNNGCCTGGCCTGAGCGAGGAATTCGCACGCTCGATCTGGCGTGGTGGATCATGGCAGGTTGCGAGTTATGGCGCGCCACCCGCGACACACGCATAGCCGAAGAAACCTCGCGTACAGTCTCAAAGTTAGTTGCGAACCAAGTTCAGTCTTACGTACGCGGCCAGCACACCATTCGAGGGTTCTGGCTGGAAGAAGCTCTCAGTCCTGGAAAGCCCACACCAGATCCTTTTGTGAATCTTGTCTTCTCGGCTATGCCGCCTATCGCACTGCTGGAATTCGCGCATACGTTCGCGGAGCACCCGCTGAGCCCACGTTGTGTGGATGCGGCCCGAATGTACGTTGAAGATCATGTTCTGCCTCTGACAGAACGTAACGCCTACCGAATAATGCCGGTGGGTCTTTACGTTGGCGCGCCTACGCCGGAGACGTATCGGCCGATTGCGGGCGAATTCACTTACCGCTATTTCTTGCCCGTTCGCAAACAATTTTGGTGGCAAGGCGGAAATTGCCATCTGGCACAGCACGCTCTCTTGCTCGCCAATCTTGCGGAATTGGACGCTACCGCCGGCGCTGAAGATGTCGCCCGCTCGCAAAATTACATCAATCTCGCGTATCGCCAGTTGGAGTGGATCATGGGGGCCAATCCCTTTTCGGCGTGCATGATGACGGGTGAAGGTATGCGCAATCCCTATCCGCACTCGCGTTTTGTGGGGCTGATTCCCGGGGGAATTATGAATGGCATTGCCGGGAACGAGTCAGATGAGCCAATTCTCGATCTCGAATACGGTATTGACTGGCGCACCTGCGAGTATTGGAGTCCGCACGTTGCCTTTTATATTTGGGCCAACGCAGTACTCGAACGGTTTTACGGTTAAAAACCGCGTCTCAGCGCACTAATGAAGCAAGATCTTTAGCGGGTCGCCGTATTCCCCTGTATTTTCATTCAAGAATGAATAATTACTCTAACTTTTGATATCGCCTAATCGCCTCCGTCAATACTGAACAAATTGCTTGACATTGCTTAATCTTTCGCGATATAAACGCCCACCATACCCATTCTATTAAGTGGCTATATTAATTCATAAATGAACGATTGTTGATGTGAGCGTCACCCTCTGGCGGGTGTTGTTCGGCGGTTTAACCAGAATAACAATGGCTCAATTTCGATTTGGATTCCGGAGCGCCTCAATACTCGCTGTGGTTCTGCTAACAAGCGGTATCGCCGCTTGGTGTGCGATGCTCAGGGCCGGAGTCGAAAGAGTAGAGATCACTCCTTCCACAGGCGTTCCCTTGTGGGGCTTCAGTGATCGAAAGAGTCCCGCAACCGGTACCCTCGACCCGCTGTATGCGCGAGTGCTGGTCCTCGAGGCGGGGGGCCGAAGTCTCGCGCTCGTCACTTTGGACCTTGGACGACCGTTCGGACCAACATCGCTGGCATGGCTGCGAAACGCGACCCGAGCTGACGTCAGCTTCCTGATCGTCGCGGCGACGCACACGCATTCCGCCCCTGTCGTTCAGGATGACTATCCCAATGGCACACCTGCATGGGAAACTGCCGCGCTGGAGAAAATTGCCAAGGCCGTCGGAGAAGCTCATAAGCACCTCACAAATGTTCAAATCGGAACTGGATACGCCGGTGGACGGAACGGTCTCTGTCCTCCGAATTGATGACACCGACGGCCAGCCGCTAGCAATTGTTGTGAACTACGCCTGCCATCCCGTCATTTTTGGCAGCGACAATTTTCAATACTCAGCGGATTTTCCTGCAGCGATGACTAAGACTGTCGAAGCCGCCTTTGACGGGAAACCACTTTGCTTTTTTCTGCAAGGAGCCCCCGGCGACATAAATCCCTACTACGCAGTTACACCGATCGAGCAGGCCGCAGTTGAAACGCGCGATCGAGCCGGGCAGATACTGGGAACAGAAACCGTGCGCATCGCAAAGGAAATTCACACTCGCGGTGATTCCCAATCCGACCTACAGTTTGCGGAAGATTCTCTCTCTATGCGCCTGCGCTGGAATCCGGACAAATGGCGCGAAGCAAACATTGCAGTCTTTGGCTCTACTGGGGCCGATCCCTTCTCACCGAAATTGGACGAAATTCGCCTGCCAGTAGCAACTGTACTCATTAACCATAAG
>QHZX01000183.1:0-17706 GCA_003224835.1 Acidobacteriota bacterium
TACCGTGACGGGTCCGCCCGGGGAGCGATATTCCGCTCGATTCGAGTAGAAGCCCGGGGGCAGAGGTGGAGCGCTGGTCGTTTCGTGCGGCATGTTAAAGCTGGCTATTTTCTGGGCTTTGCCATTCTCCTCAATTTCGAAATCGTCGGGATGCAATCCGGCTACAGGATGGCCCTTTTTGTCCGTAACCACGACGTCCACCAGCACCATACGAGTGGTGACGCGGATACTTGGCGCCGGCACTTCAGTAGAATTCTGCTGCGGCATAGCGGATACAACTAAGGCCGCGACCACCACAGAAAGGGAAAGCCAGCGGACGCGAAGAAAAGGCATATGCTTACTCCTCAAGAGATCTTTCGCAGGTGGTCAAAACTTAGTATTTTGTGAGCAGGATGGCAAGAAGATTATCGCTTCCATCACTGTGCCCCGAACCCGCCACGGACCGTTCCGGCGTTGGCGGACGACAAAAGAGTCCCACAATCGTCTGCTCACTAACCAAGGGTAGCCCCGTCTATCTCCTTGTAGCCGGGGAGGGTAAGTGCTTCGGCGACCAAGGACAAAAGAGATGCCGGCCGATGCGTGGGCAGTACAATTTCCGGTTGGCAAGTGTTCTCATCCGAACGGAGTTCGCGGCCAGGGACGTCCTGAGCCCGTCCAACGGGTGGAACGAAGCAGTGGAACACGGCAGCCCTTAACCGGGGTCCACATCTTGAGTCAGAGCCGCATCGACGACACGCTTCTGGTGCGCGAGGCGCAGCGCGGCAATCGTGCTGCCTTCGAAGAGCTGGTGCGCCACTACGACCAGGCGGTGCTGCGTCTGGCGCTGCACCTGACCGGAACTGAGCACGAGGCCCAGGACGTTTATCAGGATGCTTTCCTGAAAGCCTACAAGAACATCGGGCGCTTCCGCTTCGAGTGCTCGTTTTACACGTGGATTTACCGGATCGTGACCAATCTGTGCCTGGACAATATTCGCAAGAAGCAGGTGCGAAAAGAAGATGCTCCAGTGGTGGTGGATTCCGAAGGCGAGCAGTACGACGTGCTGGCGCAAGTGGCGGATGCGCGCAGCGGAGCGAATCCAGAGCGCGATCTGATGCGGCGCGAACTGGGCGGCAGGATTTCTCGTGCGCTTGAAAAACTGACTCCACGTGAGCGCGTGGTTTTTGAATTGAAACACTATCAGGGCTTGAAATTGCGTACTGTCGGCGAAATGTTGAATACGACTGAAGAAACAGCGAAGAACACGCTGTTTCGCGCAACCCAAAAGCTGCGGGCAACATTGGCAGATATGAGATGAAGAGAAAGGTTTCAAGGTTTCAAAGGTTTCAGAAACCTGAGCTCTTTTGAAACTTTGAAACATTGAAACCTGAATGATGAAATCTCTCGCAATCGAGAGGCGGATGAAATTATGAAATGCGAATGGGTACAACAGAACGTTCTTCTTTACGTTTACGACGAGCTGCCCGATGACGCTCGACATGAACTGGAGCAGCACGTGCTGCGCTGCAAGGATTGTGCGGCGGAACTCGACTCAGTAAAGGAGTTCCGGGCAGATTTCGCGCAATTTCCCATGCGCGAGCCGAATGCCAGCTTTCTCGCCGCATCACGCATGCGGCTGCAGGAGGCGCTGGAGTCGGCGGAGCAGGTCGGATGGTGGTCGCGACTGATCTTTGATCCCGTGCACTGGCTCAATCAGGTTCGCTTTGCACCGGCGCTCGCCGCCGCAATCTTCATCGTTGGCTTCGCCGGCGGAATTGGCGCAACGTACAAAATGATCAAGGCCCCGACCGATATCATCTCAACCCCAGCTACGCCAGCTTCCCTCGCAACCATCAGCGGCATCAGCTCAATCGCCCAGCAGCCCGGTTCCAAACAAGTCACAATCAAATATGAAACCGTGGCTCCGCAGGAAGCTCACGGTTCACTTGGCGATCCCAATATTCAGCAGTTGCTTTTGTATGCGGCGCGAAATAATTTCAACGCCGGCGTGCGTATGGACTCGGTCGATCTGCTCACTCAGCAGCCCAATAATCTTCATGTACGGGAGGCTCTGCTTTATGCATTACGTTATGACTCAAATGCAGGCGTGCGGCTGAAGGCGCTGGACAGCCTTGGCCCTTACGTCAAGGATGATGTCCAGGTTCGGGACTCGATCCTTGAGTCGCTGATGTCGGACGCCAATCCGGGAATAAGAATTGAAGCTTTGCGTCTGCTGGTACCGGTACGGGCCGACAGCAGTGTGCGCATCGTGCTGCAGCGCCTGGCCACAAAAGATGAGAACCGTTATATCCGTTCGCAAGCGCGCACGCTGGTGGCGCAATTGCCAGAAATGAATTGAGGAGCAACAACCAACAAAACATGCGAAAAACTCTAGCTAAATTCGGGATGCTGGCGGCGCTGCTTGCCACAGTGTGTGTCGCCCAGCAAAGTTCGGTCCAAAAGGAAGGCAGTAACTGGATAAATGTCGTCAACGGCTCCCTTTCCGGCGCACGCAACCTGCACATCAAGGTGCAGGTAGGCGCAGTGCGAGTGCAGGGCGGCGGATCACAGGGAATTACTTATGTGATTCGCAATCGCTCCTATGAAGGGTCGGAAGACCGTGCCAGGCGGCAGTTCGAGTCTTACAAGATCAATTCCTATGTCCGCGGCGACACCGCCTGGATTACCGGTGAGTGGGAAGCGGGTCATCCGCACAAATTTTCGTCCGAGGTGACGGTAACGGTGCCCCGCGATTTGGATTTGCTAAAGATCGAAACCGATGGCGGCGAAATTGTGACCACCGGAATCTCCGGACGTTTAGAGGCTGAGAGTGGTGGCGGCAGCATTCACTTGGATGATATTGGTGGCGCGATCAGCGCCGAAACCGGCGGCGGCTCGATCGACGTAGGCAACGTGGGAGGCGAACTGACCGTTCGCACCGGTGGAGGGTCGATCCACATTGGCTCTGCCAAGGGCAAAGTAGTTGCCGAGAGCGGCGGAGGAAATGTAATTCTTGTTTCAGGCGCGCAAGGAGCTTCGCTGCAAACTGGCGGCGGCAGCATTCAGGTTGAAAAATGCACGGGGCACGTGAGAGCTGAAACCGGGGGCGGTAGCATCGACTTGGGCGAGGTCGGCGGCGAGGCCACAATGGAAACCGGTGGTGGCAGCCTTAAGCTCAGTTCAGCGACTGGCCTGGTTAAGGCGGAGACTGGCGGTGGCAGTATTGAGCTTTTTGGCGTACCCGCGGCGCATGTTGAAACTGGCGCGGGAACAATCACAGCCAAGTTTATCGCCTCGCAAGGCGCGAGTGACTCTCAACTGGAAACGGGCGCGGGTGACATTACGGTGTATTTAGCGCCCAGCATGCATGTCACACTGCGCGCCAGCATAGAAGCCGCCAGCGGACACCGGATCACCAGCGACTTTCCGGATATCAAGGTCTCCTCTGAAGGCGGCCAGTGGGAGCCGAAGCTGATTTCCGCGGAAGGGAGTTTGAACGGCGGTGGGCCGGTGCTGAAGATTCGCACCACCATGGGCAATATCTATATTCGCCGGACGCAGTAGGGGGAGAACATGAAAACAAAATCCAGAATGCTCGCGATAGCAGCTGTAATTGTGGCGGCAGGAACCATTCCGGCAAGGTCAGGAGCGCAGCCAGAAACTCAGCCTTATGTGTTTTTCGGCGATGAAGCCAGCGGCGGTTCCTATTTGGGTGTGGATACGCGTGATGTCACGACCGAGCGAATGGGCGCGCTACACCTGAAAGAGGAGAGCGGTGTCGAAATCACCATGGTTGACCAGGACGCGCCTGCGGGCAAAGCGGGACTGAAAGAGCACGATGTCATTCTGACCCTTAATGATCAGAAGATTGAGGGCGTCGAGCAATTGCGGCGCATAGTGCATGAAATTCCCGCTGGTCGCAGCGTGACCATCGGCATCAGCCGTGACGGGCAGCCCATGACTCTGAAGGCGCAACTTGCCGAGCGCAACATGGACCAGAGTTTTAATTTCAAGATGCCCCCGATTAACGTTCCAGCAATCCATATCCCGCCGATGAATATGCCGGAGATTGATGTTCCAAGCGTGGTAGTAATTCACTCGCCGCGCAGCAGTGGAATGATGGTCGAGAACCTCACCCGGCAATTGGGCGATTTCTTCGGCGTCAAGAGCGGGAACGGTGTGCTGATACGCTCGGTAGAGAAGGGAAGCCGCGCCGAACAGGCCGGTTTTCGCGCCGGTGACGTAATTGTCAAGGTGAACGGATCATCTGTAAACGACTGCAGCGACTTCACTCGTCTCCTGCGTGAGCGCAAGGGCACCGCCGCTTCAGTAACGGTAATGCGAGACCGAAAAGAGCAGAACTTATCGCTACCCCTTCCCGAGCCGCGACGCTCTGGATCATTGCAGAGTTGTGACTACGTGGAGGCTGCGACTTGTGCAGAAATAATCACTGAAGGATCCAAGTTAGCACAGGTGATTCCGGAGCTCACGACCGCCGAAATGAAGCGCCTGAAGCCGCAGATGGAGCACTTGCAGAAAGAGATTCAGGAACAAATTCACGACCAGATGGTGAATCATTCAGAGGAATTCAAGCAGGAGATGGAGCAGCTGCAGCGTGACCTGCGCGACCACCAAGAAGACCTGCGTCGTGAAATGAAGAAGTTGGGAAAAGAAAGCAATATCTAGCTTCCTGTGAACGTTTGTAGCTTCGGGACTTAGGCCCGTTCGTTTTATTTATTTCTCCGTATGCTAATCTTCTCCGCGCCCGCAATCCCGCGGACAAAAAGGTGATATCTATGCGTGTGCTTGGAACTCTGGCTGTGTTCCTCTGCTGCTTTCCGCTTGCAGCATCTTCGCAGACTACCCCCGCACCGGCCGCTTCGGCTTCTGAACAGGCGACCCCTGATCTGGACCACTTCGACGCGAAGAATGCCAATCCGGCAATTGATCCCTGCACCGACTTCTATCAGTATTCCTGCAGCAACTGGATCGCAAAAAATCCTGTGCCAGCGGACGAAGTTTTCTGGGGCAGCTTCGGCAAATTGCAGTTGTGGAACATCGCCGCCGTTCACCAGACAATACTCGACACTGCTGCCAAAGCGCCGTCGCAGCGAAACCCTGTGGAGCAGAAGGTAGGCGACTACTGGTCCGCCTGCACCAACCAGGCGAAAAGAGACGCGGATACGCTCGAATGGTTGCGTCCGCAGCTAGCCCATATCGATGGCATGAGTAGCAAAGACCAGATTGCAGAAGTTGTCGCTTACATACACACGTCAATTCCCGGAGCGTGGAGTCCCTCCGATCCTGAAACCTATGCGGCTATGTTTGGGTTCGGCTCGGCGCCCGACTACCACGACACTACTCACGTGATCGCTCAACTTGATCAGGGTGGAATGGGCCTTCCCGGGCGAGACTTTTATCTGAATGATGACGCCAAGTCGGTTGAAATCAGAAAAAAATATGTGGACTACCTGAGCCGCCTTTTGGAGCTTTCAGGTACTCCTCACGCTCAGGCGGAGTCCGGCGCACAAGTTGTATTGCAGATGGAAACCGCAATGGCGAAATCTGCAATGGATATCGTCAAGCGGCGTGATCCCAAGAATCTCGACAACGAGATGGATGTCGGGGCGGTGCGGAAACTGGCGCCATCGTTTAAGCTCGACCGCTATCTTGAGTTAGTACAAGCTCCGGGCGCTGGCAAGTTTATTGTTACATCGCCTGAGTTCTTTCGCGGCATGGAGCAGTTGATCAAAACTGAGCCACTCGACCATTGGAAGTTCTATTTGAAAGCGTCGTTATTGAATGGCGAGGCGGGCGGGTTGAGCGACGACTTTGTGAATGCGAGGTTCGACTTCTATGACCGGACGCTGTTTGGCGCGAAAGAGATCGAACCATTGTGGCGCAGGTGCGTGGAATCCGAAGACAACGAGATTGGGGAAGCGCTAGGGCAAGCCTATGCGGCGCGTTATTTTCCACCCGAAAGCAAGGAACGGGTGCAAAAAATGGTAAAGGACATCGAGGCCGCGCTGGGGAGAGATATCGACTCAGTCGATTGGATGAACCCGCAGACCAAGCGGCAGGCACATGAAAAACTTTCGGCAGTGATCGATAAGATCGGTTACCCCGACCATTGGCGTGACTACTCAAAGCTGGAAATTACCTCTGACAACCACCTTGCCAATATTCAACACGCGACTGCGTTTGAGATGCATCGCCAACTGCAAAAGATCGGCAAGCCGGTGGATCGCACGGAATGGGGTATGACGCCGCCCACGGTCAATGCCTACGAGGACGCTCAAACTAACACCATTAATTTTCCAGCGGGAATTTTGCAGCCTCCATTCTTTGATCCCAAAGAGGATGACGCAGTGAATTACGGCGCAGCCGGAGCGGTAATTGGACACGAGACCACTCATGGCTTCGACGATCAGGGACGCAAGTTCGACAAGGATGGCAACTTGCGCGATTGGTGGACTGCATCTGACGCGCAGTCCTATGACAAACGCGCCGATTGCATAGCTGATGAATACACCCAGGAGATCCCGGAGATCGGCGTCAAGCAAAATGGCCGCCTTACCCTGGGCGAAAATACCGCCGATAACGGCGGAGTTCGACTGTCTCTGTCGGCGTTAAAGGCGGACCTGAAGGATAAGGGGTTGGACCTCGACGCCAAAGGTGAAGACGGCGTAACCAATCTGCAGCGCTTCTTTCTCAGTTATGCCAACGTATGGTGCAGCAACGTGCGGCCGGAAATGATGCGGACGCTCATTTTGGCCAATCCGCACCCGTTGGATCGATTCCGGGTCAATAACGTTGTTTCCAACATGCCCGAGTTTGCCCATGCATTCGGTTGCCACAAAGGGCAGGCAATGGTGCGCGAAAACATGTGCCGCGTGTGGTGATCCCCTCAGCGCTGCTGCTGGCGCGAGCCCCGGCCCCATTTGGTGAAGGTTTTTATCGCTCCCAGGAATACTACGCAGAACCAGAAGTCGACCAGTACGCCCAGATCAAACTTTAAAGGATTGTGCCGGGCCGCGGGCGGGAGGTGCGGCATGAGCAGGAAGTACACCAGGTTTCCTGCCAGAACGGCGACAAGAGATTGGACGAAATTCACCCTAGCTGGTTTTGACACCGCAAACCTGAAAAGCACTCAGTATTCACCAATCAGCATTCAGCCGAAGGGGCTCAGTTTAGCAATTCGGCAACAGCGCAGTTAGTTTCCGGCATCGCGGAGGCCTGAATGCAGAGTGCTGATTGCTGAGTGCTCCTTTGTTACCATCCCTTCAGATGCTGGAACCCTCCACTCCTGTTCAGTACGTCAAAGGAATTGGTCCGCGTATCGCGGAGATTCTGGCCGCGAAAGGCCTGGCCACAGTCGATGATCTGCTTCATTATCTGCCGTTTCGCTATGAAGATCGGGTAAACCCGCGCGGTATTGCCGAGTTGCGGGCCGGAGAAATGGCAACCGTAATTGCCGAGGTCCGCACCTCAGGCTTGTTCCGCACCCGCCGCATGCCTATTTTTCAGATGACTGCCGGTCAGGGGCGCTCCCGGCTGAAATGTATCTGGTTTAACGGCGCCTACCTGAAAGATAAATTTCAGCCCGGCCAGATGTTGGCGCTCTATGGCCGGGTGGAAGAAAATCGCGGCGAGCTGCAACTGCTACAGCCGCAATTTGAAATCCTTGGCGAGGCGGAAGGCGAAGCCGAGCAAAAGGCGGCGGAGTCGCTGGAAATCGGGCGCATCGTGCCCATCTACGAGTCCGCAGGCCAGGGAAAGCTGACATCGCGATGGTTTCGCCGCATCATCCATGCCGTTTTAGAAAACCTCAAGCCGGAGCTGCCGGAATCGATTCCCGCCGCCGTCCGCAAGCGGCTCGATCTGATCGCGTCGCGTCAGGCACTATGGAAAGTTCATTGGCCAGATGAGGGTGAAAGCTTTCAAGATTTGCAGGCTTCGAGGACCCAAGCCCATATCCGGCTGATTTTTGAAGAGCTTTTTTTCATTGAGTTGGGACTCGAACTAAAGCGTCGCGAGCAAAAGGCGCAAACCGGAATTGCTTTCGAACTGAATGATGCCGTGCGGGAAGCAATAAAGAAAATTCTGCCGTTTCATCCCACCGGAGCGCAGAAGCGAACGCTCAAGGAAATCGCGGCGGACATGGAGAAGCCCTATCCCATGCGCCGTTTGCTGCAAGGCGACGTGGGATCGGGCAAGACCCTGGTCGCATTCGAAGCCGCCATCATTGCCATCGAAAACGGATATCAAGTCGCGCTCATGGCGCCGACGGAAATTCTTGCACAGCAACATTATTTTTCGGCGCGCCGGATTCTCGAGCCTTCGGGCTATCGCATTGTACTTCTGACCGGTTCGCTCGAAGAAGATCGCAAACGCGAGATTCGCCGGCACATTGCTAAGGGAAATGCACAGCTAGTGATCGGCACCCACGCGTTGATCGAACAGAAAGTTGAATTCGAAAAGCTCGGGCTGGTGATAGTAGATGAGCAGCACCGCTTCGGCGTGCTGCAACGCTTCAAGCTGATGAAGAAGAGCGGAGAGCAATTGAACCGTGGAGAGACGGGCGCCTCCGCCCGTCAAAACAAAGGCCGTGTGGGGACGGACACTCCTGTCCGTCCTGCCGAGCACAGCTCGGAAAGATCGGCTGAGCCCGATGTGCTTGTCATGACCGCGACACCCATCCCCCGCACTCTCGCCTTGACTCTCTATGGCGACCTCGACATCAGCGTTCTGGATGAAATGCCGCCAGGACGCACTCCAATCGTTACGCGACGAGTTGGAGATGAGCGCGCGGATGAGGTCTGGCAATTCCTGCGTAAGCAGGTCACAACTGGCCATCAGGCTTATGTCGTTTATCCAGTTATTGAGGAGAACGAAGAGAACGAGATCAAGGCCGCGATGAAAATGTATAGCGAGCTGAGCAAAAAAATATTTCCTGATCTCAACGTCGCGGTCCTGCACGGGCGCATGGAGCCAGATTTGAAAGAGCAAGTCATGCGGCTGTTTCAGCAGGGCAAAATTCAAATTCTGGTTTCGACCACCGTGATCGAAGTTGGAGTGGATGTTCCCAATGCCGCGGTAATGGTCATTGAACACGCCGAGCGCTTCGGACTCGCGCAGCTTCACCAATTGCGAGGACGCATAGGCCGAGGCGCGGCAAAATCGTTTTGTATTTTGATGACCAGCGGCAAAGTCTCTGAAGAAGCCGAACGAAGGCTCGATGCCATGGTGCGCACCACGGATGGATTTCAAATCGCTGAACTCGATCTCGAGATGCGTGGCCCGGGAGAGTTTTTCGGGACGCGGCAGGCCGGCATGCCGAGCTTACAGGTTGCAAACCTGATCCGTGACCGCGATCTGCTCGAACTCGCCAAAAAAGAAGCAGGTGCGGTTCTTTCGGGTCCAAACTCAGAAATTTCGCAAGCCGAGATTGATCGCGCGCTGTGGCACATGCGCACCCGCTGGCAAAAAACATACGGGCTGGTGGAAGTGGGATGAATTTGCCCTTGAATCTGCCTTAAGGGGATAATCGTCGTCAATGAAAACGCAAACGGAGCTTTTCCGGGAGCTGCCCGCGATTGATGAACTCCTGCGTGAGCCTGAAATCTCGCAGTTAAGCGCGGAAGAAGGCCAATCAGCTACCGCAGACGCTTGCCGCGTCGTGCTAGCGCGTTTGCGGGATGAAATTTCCGCCGGGCATCTCGATGCAGAAAGGCTTCGCCTGGCTCTCACCGGAATTCACGCCGCGATCAGAGACGAACTGAGCCGGTCACTGGGATATTCGCTCAAGGCAGTGATCAACGCCACTGGCGTCGTACTTCACACCAACCTCGGCCGGGCGCCGCTCGCGCGATCTGCGATCGAGCACATTCGCGAAACCGCAGACGCCTACTCGAACCTGGAGTTTGATATTGAGTCCGGCGATCGTGGCAAGCGCGACGTGCACGTGGATCGACTGTTCCGCAAACTCTTATCGCGTGAGCACGCCGCCGCCGAGTTGACTAAACGAGCGGGGGCGTCGGTCCCTTCAGAATTTGCTGAAGGTGGGGGCACGGGCGTCCTCGCCCGTGCAGCGGCGTCCGTCATCTCCACCATCGTGGTCAACAACAACGCTGCCGCCGTCCTTCTCGCGCTCAACACCCTGGCCGAAGGGGGCGAAGTAATCGTCTCCCGTGGAGAGTTGGTTGAAATTGGCGGCTCATTCCGCATTCCAGATGTCATGACGAAATCCGGCGCCACTCTTCGCGAAGTCGGCACCACGAATCGCACGCGAATCGCTGATTATGAACGCGCCATCAACGAGCGGACCAAATTGTTGCTGCGGGTCCATCGCTCCAATTTTGAAATCACTGGATTCACTGAACAGCCGGATGTCCGGGAATTGGGTGCGCTCGCGGCCAAGCACAAGCTGCCGCTCATGGAGGATTTAGGCAGCGGCGCGCTCTTCGATCTTCGAACAATTGGCATCAACAATGAACCGAGTGTGCACGACAGCTTGCGCGTCGGAGTGCACGTAGTGACCTACAGTGGCGACAAGTTGCTCGGAGGTCCGCAAGCCGGTTTGATCAGCGGTCGCGAAGATCTTGTGCAAAAAATGCGCAGCAATTCTCTATTTCGCGCATTGCGAGTAGACAAACTAATCTATGCCGCTCTGGAAGCCACTCTCCTGGCCTACGCCAAACGCGATTACGAAGCTGTTCCGGCGCTGAGAATGATGCAGCTTTCGAAAGCCGAAATTACAAAGCGAGCTGACATCGTAACCTCAAGAATTAATTCACCGAAAATACGTGCTGAACTCGTCGATGGCGAATCGCTGATCGGCGGAGGCTCTGCGCCTTCAGCCGTTCTGCCTACGACACTTATCGCGCTGACATCGCGAGAAATGAGCGCGAATGATCTGGCTGCACGCCTGCGACGCTCATACCCTCCGATCATTGCGAGAGTCGAAGAGGGACGCGTTCTGCTCGACTTGCGCACTGTCTTTCCCGCGCAGGACGAGGTCTTGCGGCAGGTACTTGCTCAAGTCACTGCATAGTAGAAACTAGCAACAACGTTCTTACATTCCGTCATCCTCGGAGATGATTCGCAAATATGACGCTCAAGCCTGCCTTGGCATTATTTGCAACCTCAGCCAGCACACAACTCACCGGAATCGATTGGATCGTGATCGCAATTTACTTTGCGATTCTGCTGGTCGTCGCCTGGTGGGTAGTCAGGAAAGGCAAAGACTCGGCAACCGACTATTTCCTGGCCGGGCGAAATCTGGGCTGGTGGATCATCGGCGCGTCTATCTTCGCGTCGAACATCGGCTCCGAGCACATCGTAGGCTTGGCCGGAGCTGGCGCTACCAGCGGCGTTGCCCTCGCTCACTACGAATTGCACGCATGGTGCTTGCTGGTGCTGGCCTGGGTCTTCGTGCCGTTCTACATGCGCTCAATGGTCTTCACTATGCCGGAGTTCCTGGAGCGGCGCTTCAGTGCCGGCTCGCGCTACGTATTGTCCGTGGTTTCGATTATTACGTTCATCGTCTCGAAAATTGCGGTGGGAATTTTTGCCGGCGGCGTAGTTTTCGGCACCCTGCTTCCTGAATTGCACATCACCATTGGCCACACCTACATTGACAGTTTCTGGATTGGCTCCGTGCTGGTAATTGGGCTGACCGGTCTGTACACCACTCTGGGCGGCATGAGAGCGGTGGCGTATAACGACGCGGTGCAAACATTTGTGTTGATTCTGGGGTCCGCATCGCTGACGTTCTACGGTCTGCACAAGCTTGGAGGATGGCACGAACTCCGCTACTGGAGCGGCTCCGAAATGTTCAATCTGTGGAAGCCAATGATTCCTGCTGGCGTGCAAGGAACTTGGGCGCCGGTGATGCAGACCGACGCCACCGGCAAATTGGTGAAAGAAGCTTGGTACTTCAATGGCTATTTTCCCTGGCTGGGCATGCTGTTTTGTGCGCCAATTATCGGACTGTGGTACTGGTGCACCGATCAGTACATTGTGCAGCGCGCGCTGGGAGCGCCCAATGAAGCAGTCGCGCGGCGTGGCGCAATTTTCGCTTCATTTCTGAAACTTTTTCCGGTTTACCTGTTCATCATTCCCGGACTGATTTGTTATGCGCTGGCGAAAAGCGGCAAGATCCCCGAGTTGGGAGCGATGATCGGCCCTGATGGCAGGCCAATCGATTCGGTCGCGCAGGGCGCATTTCCCATGCTGGTGCAGTATCTCTTGCCTCCTGGCCTGCGCGGACTGGTCGTCGCCGGATTGCTTTCTGCGCTAATGGGCTCTCTGGCCGGTGTTTTTAACGCGTGCTCGACTTTGTTCACGGTTGATCTTTATGCAAAGTGGCGGCCAGGTGCTTCGCAACATCAGATTGTGCGTGTGGGACGGCTGGCGACGGCAGCCATGGTCCTGGTTGCTCTGGCGTGGATTCCCGTCATCAAAGGCGCGCAGGGTCTCTATATCTATCTGCAGGCGGTTCAGGGATATCTGGCCCCACCGATTTTTGTGGTGTTCTTCTTCGGAGTCTTTTTTAAACGTATGAACGCAAAGGGCGCACTGTGGGCCATGATTGTAGGCTTTGCGCTTGGCACCTTCCGCATGCTGGTCGATACGCCGGTTTCGTTAGGTAAATGGGGATTGCAGAATGGTTACCCGCACGGCTCATTCCTGTGGATCATCAATAATATTTATTTCCAATACTTCAGCGTGCTCATCACGATTGTTTCGGCCATCGTCATGGTCGGGGTGAGCCACATGACTGCCGAACCCGATTACGAAAAAATTCGTAACCTCACGTTTGAAACCACAACCGGAGAAGATCGCGCCCATTCCCGTGCCAGTTGGAGCTGGCGCGAAGTGGCGGGATCAGCGCTGGTGCTGGTCTGCATTCTCGGCGCATATTTGTACTTTAGGGGATAGCGCTTGCTGCCCGACACAATGGTACGAGGCAGGGTGGATGCGCACCACTACACTTAAATCATGGCCACTCTCTACACCATCGGCCATTCCACCCGCACGCTGGAAGAGCTGATTGCTGCCCTGCAGGCCCACTCCATCGAAACCTTGGTGGACATTCGCGCTTTTCCCATGTCTCGCCGCCTGCCGCACTTCAATCGCGAGGCATTGGAGAAAACTTTGCCGGAGGCTGGAATCCGATATCGCTGGATAAAAGAGTTGGGCGGTATGCGGAAGAAGTCCCTCGAGGAATCGCCCAATGTCGCGTTGCGAAATAATAGCTTTCGAAACTATGCGGATTACATGTTGACCCCAGAGTTCGAAAGCGCCATTGCTGAGCTGCTCGATACTGCCGAACATTCGCGCACTGCTTATATGTGCGCCGAACGCGTTTACTTCAAATGTCATCGCATGTTGGTTTCAGACTGGCTGGTCGCGCACGGACATGAGGTGTTGCACATCGACAACGTGAAGCCGGCGAAACCGCACAAGCTGATGCCCGAAGCTCGCATAGACGATGGGCGGCTGATTTATCGCGGAGACCGGCTGCTTTAATCCCTACCGCGAAACAGCTGTGCTAACGTAAACCGATGATTGTCGGCACGGGCATCGATATCGCCGAGGTCCCCCGCATCGCGGAATCAATCAAGAGATTCGGGGAGCGCTTCATCCAGCGGGTTTTTACCGAAGGCGAAATTCGATACTGCGATTCCAAAGCAAACCGATTTGAGAGATATGCGGCGCGGTTCGCTGCCAAAGAAGCGGCCATGAAAGCTCTCGGCACTGGTTGGAACCATGGCGTGCGCTGGCGGGATGTCGAAGTGGCGCGCGAACCGGGACGACGTCCTACCATTAAGTTTCATGGCAAAGCAGCTGAGTTTGCGGCGCGTCTAAACACGAAGAATATTTCGCTTTCGATCACCCACACTCCCGAGCAGGCACTCGCGAGCGTGATTCTGGAAAGTTAGTCATTCGCCAAAATAGTTGGTCAGTCGTGATTTTTTGCCAATGACCAACGAAGAATGACAACGAATAAGCTACGGCCCTCTGTTACACTGCGCTTTTGATGCCAACTACAATCGAGACGCTCCCTCAAGTTCAACCCAAATTGGTGAAGCAGTCAGACGGAAAAATCTTACTGGCCGGCATTGCTCTGAGCAGTTTCTCTGCGCTGCTATTGGAGCTGTCGCTGACTCGGTTATTCTCCGTCGTTCTTTTCTACCATTTCGCCTTTCTTGCAATTTCAGTTGCTTTGCTGGGGCTCGGAGCTGGCGGGGTATTCGCCTTCGTTTGGAAGCGACAGCTGAATAAATGGGAAACCCGGAGCATTGCCGCGACTGCAAGTGCTTTGACCGCGATTAGTATTCCTATCTTTTTGGAAATTATTCTCCATCAGCCGGTGTCGCTCAGGCTGACCGGTGCAAACTTTCTACGTCTGGCAATTATCTATTCATGCTCTGCCGTGGCGTTCTTCCTTACGGGGCTGCAGTTTTCTGTAATTTTCGCGCGTGAATCGTCCCGCATTCCCAGGCTTTACGGCGCCGATCTCACCGGCGGCGCAATCGCCTGCCTCGCTGTTGTGCCACTGCTGAACTGGATCGGTGCCCCAAACTCGATTCTTTTTGCAGGATTCGTGTCCTCCATTACCGCCGCCATTTGGAGCATGTCACCGCGTATGAGAAGGCTCAGTCTTGGACTGGCTGCGGCGCTGGCGCTATTGATTGCTTTAAACGCCTCCAACCGTCTGATCGACGTAATCTGGGCCAAGGGCGTTCACAGAAAGAATGTGGAATTTTCTCGCTGGAATGCCATCTCCCGCGTCGACGTGCTGTCCACCCCTGACGGAGCTCGCGTAATCAAAATTGACGCCGACGCCGGCACGCACATCATGAATGCCGACGTGTCCCAATGGCAGGGATCAGAATGGCAGCGGTATCTGATGCGCGAGCCCCCGGCTGTAGTCAACGGACTCCGGCCACACGGAGACTATGCCATCATCGGCCCAGGTGGGGGCGTAGACGTACTTCGCGCCATCGCGAATGGAAGCCCCAGCGTCACCGGAATCGAAATCAATCCCACCATCGCGAACACGATTATGCGTGGCCGTTATGCGGATTACGCCTACCATCTTTACGAGCGTCCTGATGTGCATTTGCATGTTGCCGACGGTCGCTCGTTCCTCCGCAGTTCTAAAAGCAGTTTCGACGTTGTACAGATGACGTTGGTCGACACTTGGGCCTCAACTGCAGCCGGCGCCTTCGCCTTGAGTGAGAACAATCTCTACACCACACAGGCGTTTAGAGAATATTTTGACCACCTGAAACCGGATGGCATTATCGCGATCACCCGTTGGGAATTTCGCCAGCCGCGTGAGGCTTTACGGGTTGCTTCTGTGGCGATGAACACCCTACAGCAACTGGGCAGGGAAGACGTTTCCCGGCACTTCATAGTGGTCGCTGCCGGCGAACTGAATGAGGATGGAATTCCAGTAGTTGTCCTGGCGAAAAAAAGCCCGTTCACAGCAGCAGAGGAGACAAGCGTCAAGCAGTTCCTAAGTGACCATCCGCCGCTGAAGTTGTTGTACGCGCCCTCCGAGCCAGGGTCAAACGCATTTACAAGCCTACTGCAGAGTAATGATCCTTATGGGTTCAGCGCGAAATACGCATACAACGTTTCCCCCGTGACTGACAATGCGCCATTCTTTTTCTTCACTTTGAAGCCAGAACAAATCTGGCGGTCCACCGTGAAACTGGGAGGGTTGGACTGGAAGGTGAAACTTGGAATTGCAGTGTTGGCGATGCTGCTGGTCATCTCTGTACTTGCGGTGCTGGCATTTTTGATTGTGCCGCTGCTGCTGCAAACCGAACACGCGGTAAATCCAGCCTCGCTTATATATTTTGTTGCGATCGGCCTTGGCTACATTCTGGTAGAAGTAACTTTCATCCAGCGTTTTGTTCTGTTTCTTGGGCATCCTACTTACGCCCTAACTGTCGTTGTCTTCCTGATGCTGCTGTCGAGTGGCGCAGGCAGCGTCATCTCAAGAAAGTGGATCTCAACTCCTCAGAAAGTTTGGGCGCCACTACTCATCACAGCGTCGGCTCTCATCGTTTACGTCTGGGTATTGCCATTCATTTTGAATCGCCTGGTTGGAGCGCCTTTTCCTTCCAAGCTCGTAATCAGCGCTCTTCTGCTTGCTCCTTTGGGGTTCGCAATGGGAATGCCGTTTCCCGCGGGGCTGCGGGCGCTTGCAGCCAGTCATGCCGCATCTGGCAATCCCATCGAATGGGCTTGGGCAATGAATGCTGCCTCCAGTGTTCTGGGATCGGTCCTCGCCATCATCATTGCCATTCAATTCGGACTGAATGTGACCCTGATCTGTGGTGCGACCGCATATCTGCTGGCGCTGCTGTTGCGTGGAAAGCTTCTGGGCGCGGCATCCGCGGCTTAAAGGCGATCTCCTTCTGCTATGATCAGAAAAATCCGGCGTAGCGCCGTTCGTGTGCGGCATTGACTTCGTGCGCCGCCATCCTGCTTGGGAGGATAGTTGCCTAGCCAGAAGCAGTTGAAATGGTCTCAGCTGAAGGTTGGCATAACCGTTGTAGCCGCCAGCGTCGTTTTTCTGGCCCTGGTGTTTCTGATGAGCGGCTCCGGCGGATTGTTCACCAGGAAAATCGTTCTAAAGTCATACTTCTTCGACGCCCAGGGAGTTCGCGTAGGAGCTCCGGTTCGCCTCAGCGGTGTGGACATCGGCAATGTCAGCCAGATCCGCATCGTTCCCAATCAGCCGCTGGCCCCCGTCGAAGTTACGATGAAGATCAATACCAAGTACACCTTCAATCTCAAGAAGGATTCGAAGACTCTGCTGTCGACGGCCGGTGTGTTGGGTGAAACTTACATCAACATAGACAGCTCAAAGGCCACGGGTGCTGAGGTGCGAGACGGTGATGTGCTCCCGACCAGTGAAGAACCCGGTTATCAGGACGTAATGCGCTCAACGCAGAACGCCCTGCAGAACATGCAGGCCCTGTTGGCACGTATGGACCGCATCGTTGCATTTGTAGAGAGTGGCCAGGGCTCCGTCGGAAAGTTGATTTACGATGCCGCCCTGTACAATCGGATTAACGCTACCGTCAACGATTTTCAGAAACTAGTTGGACAAGTTGCCCAAGGCCAAGGCAGCCTGGGCAAACTCCTGAACAGTACCGATCTCTACGACAAAGCCAACGCTTCGCTGGATAAAATCAATGTTCTGATCGATGATTTGAATTCCGGCAAGGGCACCGCCGGCAAGCTTCTCAAAGATCCTTCTCTCTACGACACTGCCCAGCAGACAGTCACAAATTTCAAACAGCTGACTGACGACATAAATTCCGGCAAGGGCGCTCTAGGGACGCTCACCAAAGATCAGCAATTCGCCAATAAGCTGCAGAACACCATGAACCGGATCTCAAATATTACCGACCGGCTGGACAAAGGCGAAGGCACTGCCGGTAGGTTCCTGCATGACCCATCGCTATACGACAATACGAACAAACTCCTGACGGATTCGCAGGAGCTCGTCAAAGCCATCCGCCAGAACCCGAAGAAGTACCTGACCATACATTTGAAAGTTTTCTGAGCTGGGCTGTTTCGGCCTGGCGACACACTGAACTGTAATAGAAGAAAAATGGGGTGACGGGCGCCCTCGCCCGTCCATGAGTTCATCGTTGCAGTAAATCTACTGGCTGCTTGACGTCATGCACCCGGAAA
>QHZX01000183.1:17780-21679 GCA_003224835.1 Acidobacteriota bacterium
TGCGTTTGCGGAACCCGAGAGGGATGGCATACTGCGCGCTCTCCGCGGCTTCGGGATTAGTGATCTTCCCAAGAGCGCCGACCGCATCGGATGCTCGGCCCATGGCCGCTTCATATTCGGCAAGCGCCCCAGCCGGTTTAAGTTGCTCGGGAATGTCGTAACCGTGCTCAGTCGTAAAGGATTGCTCAATCTGAATGCAGCGACGGTGACGATGCATGTCGCGAAAACCGCCAATATCCATCAGAATGTCGAACCGGAACTGCTGGCCCGCGCGAAACGCGCGAAGCATCTCATCGTGCCGGCCGCGATGGCGTAATCCGGCGTCGATGATCTCACGCCGCCTCGCCTCACCAGCGCTGGCAATCGCCCGCCGAATCTGTCGATACGAATAACTGCAATGCTCATACAGCAGGGTGCATGCGAGCTCAATTTCCAAGGGCTCATCGTCGAGAAGGTCAACCGGACGCGTGGGTTCAACGGGGGCGCCTTTCATCAGTTCAGAAGCGATCTGCCGTAATTCGCGGCGCGTTTCCATCTCATACGCGTTCGGATCGGCATACTTGACCAGCGTTGGCGAGACTCGCACCTCTTTCAGCAATTCTCTGTCGGCACGGTCGCCCAGTTCGGGTGAAAGCTGACGAATTTCCTCCACTAGTCCCCGATACGATTCATGATTCACGTTGTACGCCGCGGAAGCAGCCGCATGCTTCAGCAGCCCACCCAAATGCCGGATCTCCGCATGGGTGTGCGAGAGCAGGTGCGAAACCTGCATTTCTAACGTTCGCGCATTGACGATCTCGCCCAGCGAAGTATTCGTCGCGAGCGGCAGCAGATAGCGGGAAATATCAAAGGCCCGTGCCTTGAGTGTACGCTCGTAGGCTTCCTGCTTCATCTCAGCAGGTTTTGGCGTAGTGTCTGCCAGGTAACGAAACATGCTCTCGGAGAGCGATTCGTAATCCGAGAAAAGACCATCGATGGTTCTGGTATACAGTTCCCGTGCGCTTGAGTCAGTGCCGAAGTCGGGAATGTAATAACCACTCTTCCTGAAATCCTGATATCGGGTCGAGCGCTCCTGGCCGTCCCATCGTTGCTCATCGGCAATGACAATCGCCGCCAGGATTGAGAGTTTTTCGATAGCAAGAGCAATGTGGGCGAGATCGGCAATCGAACGATGCCCGTATTGGAAGTAAAAAGTATTTAGAAATTTCTCCGCCTTCTGTGTGTTGATCTCTTTCAGGGACTCCTTCATCGAGAGCGACGAGCGCGAATACTTCGCCATGGCGTAGGCCTGCACTTCGGGCTCTGCGCCGAAGATTGCGTAGACTTCGGTTTCCGGGGAATTGGTGTGCGCGCCGTTTCCGTTCGCAATTGTAGATTTCAGGACAATGTCAGCCATGAGGACCTCGGAAAGAAAGAGACTGAATATTAAATCTGGGATACCGGGTAGGGGCAATTTTAGTTCATTGCATATCTGTGTACCTCTGTGGTTAATCGCTCTAACTGCTTGAATGACAAAAGGTACGAAGGGCAAGAGGAACCACTGTGCCCTCACAACGTGTGCAGGTATGCCAGCAGATCATTAATCTGCTCATCCGTGAGCACATTTGAAAAGCCATCCATTTTGTTCCGGCCCATGCGGATGATGTCCCTGGCTCGATCGTCGTTCGCCGGCAGACCGCTGGCCGAAAAGTATTGCCTTTTAAATGCCCCCTTCAGACTCGGCCCTTGCCGCTTCTTCGAGGAATAAGGGGCGTGGCAGCGATCGCAATACTGGTCGTAGACGTGCCTCCCCGAGGCCTGCTGTGGATTTAATCCCAGATCAGCATCGCTGCGCCGTCGCTCAACTTCGCACCCGCAGAGCACGGTCAGCAGCGCAATAGTACAAACCATTGCCTGAACTCTTGAAAATCGCGTCTTCAACATTAGCCAATCGTCGTCAGATCAATCTATTTATATCGCATTGTTGAAAGTGCGCCGGCCTCTTCTCAGGACTGGCAAGGAGTTTGCCTGATTTTCACAACATAAAGATCCTGCACATAACGAAATAGCCCAGAAGTTGTAGGGGAAATGTCCGAAAAAATGCGAAGAACTTGCACTCTTCATTTGTGTGGAATCACTTCTGCACAACTTCTGCTGCACACGCCTGTGAACGAGCTGCACTCGATTGAAAGCAAAGCACATGCAATTTCGATTTTTCTGTTGACCCAAAATTTAGAAGGTGTAAAACCATAATCGTTCTTCGGCAGTTTCTAAAGTTTTTCCGGTTGGTGCAGCGTCCGGGGGTCAAGCGAGATCACCTTCGGCAGACGGCAATAGCGAAACGTAGGAATGTTGGGCAACCAGCGATCTGGCGAGTAGCTACTGCAAGATGACCGAAGGAGGGTCAGTAAGGCTCTATAGCAAAGCGCTGGTCGAGGAGAACAAGAGACCCAGTTGAAGGCAGGATAGAGTCCCGCAGGCGTTGAACTGGTTTGTCCGGTTGGCGGTAAGCCCGGAGCCCGAGCACGATCGCCGGTTACAGTCCGCAAGGATAGTGATCAATGCAGGTCGGCAAGGGTCTAAAGCGAGCTACTGGCCGAGACGAATGAGATCAACATCACCTCGGGACTCTTATTTTTGAGCGCCCGCGGACCTCGAGTTCGCGCGCTACAGGCAGCGTCATTGCGTTTCGGAGCGGCCGATCTTCCACTCGCTCCTCCCCCAATAAAAGATCGCCCTTCAGGAGTCCCGACGATTTGTACGACTACTAGGCCGTCAGACTTGGAATGCTTCGGCTGATAAATACCCCAAAGTTTACTTCGCCGTTCCTGCTGGCGAGGTGCTGTGGTGAGCGATGATCTGATCTTTGATCTTTTCGTAAAGCGACTGGGGAATGATCTTTTTCGTGACCAGCTCGCGCTTGGTTCGATACGGGCGTCCGCCGATAATCTTATCGGCATAAGTGCTGCCTATTCCGGGCAGCGCGTCGAGTTGATCCTTAGTTGCCGAGTTGATGTCCAGCTTTTCTGTCATCGCGGCCGCGGCTTTGGAAGCCTTCGCGGACATAGAAGAATCAGAGCTCGATTGCGCGGCTACGCTCGCCACACCGAAGATAAGGGCCAACGCCAGAAGCGCCGAATGAGTCAGCCTCGAAAGCATACGCATAGTTTTTCTCCGTTAAAGTGTTTGCCCTTACGCGTAAATTCCTCGTAGTTTGATGGTATAAGCCACGCGATCGATGGCCAACATATATGCCGCTATGCGGTTATTCACGTTGTGCTTCTGAGCGTAGCGGACAACATCGTCGAAGGCGTTGACCATGATGTCCTCCAGTTGCTCATTCACCACCGACTCTTTCCAGAAATAGCCTTGGCGGTCCTGCACCCACTCAAAATACGACGTGGTTACGCCACCGGCATTGCAGAGAATATCGGGGATGACGAAAACGCCTTTCTCAGCGAGGATTTCGTCGGCCGAGGCGGTAGTAGGACCATTGGCTCCTTCAGCCAGAATGCGGGTCTTCACGCGATCAGCGTTGCGGCTGGTGATCTGGTTTTCGGTGGCGGCGGGCACCAGGATTTCACATTCGGTCAGCATCAGCTCCGCGGGATCAGCGCTCTCGGCTTCACGGAAACCCGTGATGCTCCGACTTTTTGCACGATGTTGCTCGAGGGCTTCTACGTCAATTCCATGTTTGTTGTAAATCGCGCCATCAACCTCGATTACGCCAATGATTCTGTATCCCGCCTCGGCCATCAGACGCGCTGCATTAGAGCCGACGTTCCCAAAGCCCTGAACAATCACTCGTGTGCCTTCCGGCTTGAGACCAAGCTGCTTAAGGGCCTTATCGCATACGATTTTGATGCCTCGTCCTGTGGCTTCGCGACGCCCGCGCGATCCGCCAATGTTGATTGGCTTTC
>QHZX01000083.1:0-1414 GCA_003224835.1 Acidobacteriota bacterium
ATGACGGTGAGGTGAGTAGTCGCGCCGTTGCTGCGGAGTTCGAGGTTGCCGAAGTCGATGGTCCTCCCGTTGAAAGAGAAAATTCCGAATTCCTGGTTGCTGCCGTCGACGCTTTCTTCCGGTTTCGAAGGTGAATTCTGGCCGGTGGGAGTTTGCTGCATCCACTCGCGGCGTCGCAGCAAGCCCTGCAATCGGGCGAGAAAAATCGGTAGCTCGAACGGCTTAGCGACGTAATCGTCGGCGCCGGAGGCGAATCCCTTGAGCACATCCTCGGGACGGGCGCGAGCAGTGAGCATCAGAATAGGAATGAAGTTGCGGGCAGCGCGTAACTCGTTCGCCACCTGAAAACCGTCTTTCCCGGGAAGCATGACGTCAAGTACGAGCGCGTCGAAATCTTCGTGCTTGGCAAGCAGCACGTCGAGAGCTGTCTCGCCATCCCCCGCAATGCTGGCGGAATGACCTTCGGCTTGCAGATTGAACTGCAACCCGGTGGCGATGTGAGCTTCGTCCTCCACGATCAGTACACGGCTCACGAAACTCTCCGCGGCAGTTCGAGAATAACGGTGGCGCCTTTGCCTTCGCCGGCACTCTCGGCAACCACTCTGCCGCCATGGCGCTTAGCGATGGTGCGTACCAGAAACAGGCCAAGCCCTGTGCCCCGCACTTGCGCAAGCGCACGGCTGGGCGCGCGGTAGAAACGCTTGAATATTGTCTTCAACTCAGAACGAGGAATGCCGACACCGCGATCCTGCACCCGCAGAACCAGCCGCTTCTCTTCCTCCAATGCAAGCTGAACGGAGATGTCAACGTGATTGCCGGAATACTTCACCGCATTATCGAGAATATTAGAGACGGCGGTGCGCAGATCTTCAGGATCGCCGCTGACCTCAGAAGCGTTGCCGTTCAGCGCAGACTGATAACGAAGCGCGGTGGGCTGAAGGCGATGGCTGGTGCGGGCGCTCTCGACGCATTCCTCGACGAGCTGCGCAAAGTCCACATTGATGGTTTGTCCTTTGCTGCCGGCTTTCCCTGCTTTCAAGACTTTCTCAACGGTGCTCATCAGACGATCGGTATCGTCGAGCATGAGGCGGTAAAACTCGCTGCGCTGCCCATCGTCCATATGCGTCAGGCGGCGTTCGAGGGTTTGCAGATGAAGACGGATAGACGCAATGGGAGTTTTCAATTCATGAGTCACGGCATTGATGAAGCTGTCGTGCTGCTCATTGCGCCGAATCTCGCGGACCAGAAAGCTGGTGTTGAGGATGAGGCCGGTCGCAATCGCGCCGAAGAAGATGATCCCGAGGAGAACCTTAACGTCTTGCTGCCAGTTGAGAATGATCCAGCCGAAACCTACCGCGATGGCGATCGAGGCCAGGACGACCCCGAAGGTCAGAAAGAATGCGATTTTGCCGCG